>NZ_JNXJ01000033.1:0-69284 GCF_000716625.1 Streptomyces bikiniensis
ACTCCGCACCCCTCGCCGACCTGGTCGAACGCACCCTCACCCACAGCGACAACGACCTCGCCGAAGCCCTCGCCCGCCAGACCGCCCTCGCCCGTGAGCTCCCCGCGAGCTTCGACGGCGCCGGAAAGGCCGTCCGCGCCGAACTCGCCCGCCTCGGCCTCCCCGTCACCGGCACCCGCTTCGCCGACGGCAGCGGCCTCGACCGCGACGACCGCGTCTCCGCCGCCCTCCTCACCGGCCTCCTCACCCGCGCGGCCGACCCCGCCCGCCCCGCCCTGCGCCCCCTCCTCACCGGCCTCCCCGTCGGCGGCTTCACCGGCACCCTCACCGACCGCTTCGACACCGCCCCCGCCGGAGCCGGCCTCGTCCGCGCCAAGACCGGCACCCTCACCGGCGTCAACACCCTCGCCGGCACCGTCGCCACCCCCGACGGACGCCTCCTCGCCTTCGCCTTCCTCGCCGGCCGCACCCCCTCCCCGTACCAGGCCCAGCCCGCCCTCGACCGCCTCTCCGCCGCCCTGACCGGACAGGACCCGTCCTGAGGAGGTCCGTACCGAACACACACCGAACGCGGCCCGAGACCGTACGGTTGACACATGACGAGCATCGGTGGCGCAGGCACATCAGGGATGGTCGACTGGAACCTCGCGGTCGCGACCGCGACCCGCCTCGTACGGCCAGGACCCGAAGTCTCCCGCGACGAGGCCCGCGCGGTCGTCGCCGAACTCCGCAGGCACGCCAAGGCCTCGGAAGAACACGTCCGCGCCTACACCCGCATGATCCCCGAAGGCCACGAACCCCCCGACACCCCCGTCCTCGTGGTCGACCGCGCCGGCTGGATCAAGGCCAACGTCGCCGGCTTCCGCGAACTCCTCACCCCCCTCCTCGGCAAGATGCAGGAGCGCCGCTCCGCCGTCCCCGGCAGCGCCGTCCTCGGCGCCGTCGGCGGCAAGGTCACCGGCGTCGAACTCGGCATGCTCCTGTCCTTCCTCGCCTCCCGCATCCTCGGCCAGTACGAGACCTTCGCCCCCGCCACCCGCGACCTCCCCGCCGGCGCGAACGGCGCCGGACGCCTCCTCCTCGTCGCCCCCAACATCGTCCACGTCGAACGCGAACTCGAAGTCTCCCCGCACGACTTCCGGCTCTGGGTCTGCCTCCACGAGGAGACCCACCGCACCCAGTTCACCGCCGTCCCCTGGCTCCGCGACCACCTCCAGGGCGAAATCCAGACGTTCCTCGCCGCCACCGACGTCGACCCCGGCACCTTCGTCGAACGCCTCCGCGAAGCCGCCCAGACCCTCGCCGGCGGACGCCCCGAAGGAGAGGAGGGCGAACCCGCCCCCTCCCTGGTCGAACTCGTCCAGTCCCCCGAACAGCGCGAGATCCTCGGCCGCCTCACCGCCGTCATGTCCCTCCTCGAAGGCCACGCCGACTACGTCATGGACGGCGTCGGCCCCCAGGTCGTCCCCTCCGTCGCCGAGATCCGCGAGAAGTTCCAGGCCCGCCGCGCCCGCGGCGCCTCCCGCCTCGACCTCGCCCTCCGCAAGCTCCTCGGCCTCGACGCCAAGCTCCGCCAGTACCGCGACGGCGAACGCTTCGTCCGCGCCGTCGTCGACCAGGTCGGCATGGACGGCTTCAACCGCGTCTGGACCTCCCCCAACACGCTCCCCACCAAGAGCGAGATCGCCGCCCCCGCCGACTGGATCGCGAGGGTGCACCGTAAGGCAGACTCGTGAGGCGCACGGGACAGACGGCACCAGAACGCCGGTCGACCCTCCGCCAATCACCCGTCCGAGGGACCCTGACCACGGGGTGAGGCGTGCAATGCTCGGGTAACGGCCGGGTTTCTGTCACCATCGACGCACTCTGAGTGACCGAACCCCCCATTCCGACCGTTAAGACTCCGACCGAGGCACCCCACCCCATCACGAAGGGCACCGGACATGGGTCCCCATCCTGCGGTCGCGGCGATACGCCTGGCGGTCCGCCGCGTACTCCACGACGTCCTCACCGAACACCGGGCCGAGCACCGGAACACCCCCACCTCCACCGCACCCGACCCGCACGCCCCCCTCGTGCTCGTCGCCTGCTCCGGAGGCGCCGACTCCATGGCGCTCGCCTCCGCCCTCGCCTTCGAAGCCCGCAAACTCCCCGTACGCGCCGGCGGCATCACCGTCGACCACGGCCTCCAGGACGGCTCCGACACCCGGGCCGCCGAGGTCGCCGAACGTATGACCGCGCTCGGCCTCACCCCCTCCGAGGCCGTCGCCGTCACCGTCGGACGCGAAGGAGGACCCGAGGCCGCCGCCCGCGACGCCCGCTACGCGGCCCTCGACGCCGCCGCCGAACGCCACGGCGCCGCCGCCGTCCTCCTCGGCCACACCCGCGACGACCAGGCCGAAACCGTCCTCCTCGGCCTCGCCCGCGGCTCCGGGATCCGCTCCCTCTCCGGCATGGCCGCCGTCTCCGGCGCCACCCGCCGCTACCGGCGCCCCTTCCTCCAGCTCGACCGCCAGACCGTCCGCAAGGCCTGCGTCGCCCAGGAACTCGCCGTCTGGGACGACCCCCACAACACCGACCCCGCCTACACCCGCTCCCGACTCCGCCACGAAGGCCTCCCCGCCCTGGAGAAGGCCCTCGGAAAAGGCGTCGTCGAAGCCCTCGCCCGCACGGCCCAGCTCTCCCGCGACGACGCCGACGCCCTCGACACCTGGGCCGCCGACGCCGAGACCGCCGTACGCGACGAGGCCGGCGCCCTGGAGTGCGCCAAGCTCTTCGGACTGCCCCCCGCCGTACGCCGCCGCGTCCTGCGGCGCGCCGTCATCGCCGAGGGCGCCCCCGCCGGATCCCTCTTCGCCCGCCACATCGAGGAAGTCGACCGCCTCGTCACCGGCTGGCGCGGTCAGGGAGCCATCAACCTGCCCGGCCGCGTCGAAGCCCGCCGCCAGGGTGGCAGACTGGTCATTCGGCAAGGCTGACGCACGCTGCAACGAAAGTGACCCGGGTGAACGAGAAGGACATGGGCACCGACCTCCAGTCGGTGCTCATCACCAAGGAAGAGATCGACGCCAAGCTGACCGAGCTGGCCGCGAAGATCGACACGGAATACGCGGGCAAGGACCTGCTCATCGTCGGCGTCCTCAAGGGCGCCGTGATGGTGATGGCGGACCTGGCGCGCGCCCTGTCCACCCCCGTCACCATGGACTGGATGGCCGTCTCCTCCTACGGCGCCGGCACCCAGTCCTCCGGCGTCGTCCGCATCCTCAAGGACCTCGACACCGACATCAAGGGCAAGCACGTCCTGATCGTCGAGGACATCATCGACTCCGGCCTCACCCTGTCCTGGCTCCTGTCCAACCTCGGCTCGCGCGAACCCGCCTCCCTGGAGGTCTGCACCCTCCTGCGCAAGCCCGAGGCCGCCAAGGTCGCCATCGACGTCAAGTGGATCGGCTTCGACATCCCCAACGAGTTCGTCGTCGGCTACGGCCTCGACTACGCCGAGAAGTACCGGAACCTCCCCTTCGTCGGCACGCTCGCCCCGCACGTCTACGGCGGCTGAACCCACGGCCGTACGGGGAACCCGCACCGCCTTCCCTCCGTTGAACCACGGGAAGGCGGTCGCGGGCGACGATGCTGAGGTACCGTCCGAAGAACAGCTTTTTCACACCGCAGTACTCACAGCAGCTCTCACAGCAGCATTTTCCTACGGGCAGGAGGGACGGAGCGCTATCGCTCCGTATGGATGGACGTGAAGCGATACTTCCGTGGGCCGGTCATGTGGATCGTGCTGGCCGTCCTCGCCGTGGTCGTGCTGATGCAGGTCGTCGGCTCGTCCGAGGGCTACAAGACGGTGGACACCGGCAAGGTCGTCCAGGCGATCGACAAGAACCAGGTCAAGCAGGCAAAGATCACCACCGGTGACGAACAGCTCGTCAAGCTCGAGCTCGTCGACGGCCAGAAGATCGACAAGAGCGACAAGATCCAGGCCAGCTACATTGGCAGCCAGGGCGTCGCCCTCGCCGACAAGCTCCAGGAGAAGTTCGAGGCCGGACAGATCGAGAAGGGCTACACCGTCTCCCCGACGAAGCAGTCGGCCCTCGTCTCGATCCTCCTCTCCCTCCTCCCCTTCGTCCTCATCGTGGTCGTCTTCCTCTTCCTGATGAACCAGATGCAGGGCGGCGGCTCCCGCGTCATGCAGTTCGGCAAGTCCAAGGCCAAGCTCATCACCAAGGACACCCCGAAGACCACCTTCGCCGACGTCGCCGGCTCGGACGAGGCCGTCGAGGAGCTCCACGAGATCAAGGAATTCCTCCAGGAGCCCGCCAAGTTCCAGGCCGTCGGCGCCAAGATCCCCAAGGGCGTCTTGCTCTACGGCCCCCCCGGAACCGGCAAGACGCTCCTCGCGCGCGCCGTCGCCGGCGAGGCCGGGGTCCCGTTCTACTCGATCTCCGGCTCCGACTTCGTCGAGATGTTCGTCGGCGTCGGCGCCTCCCGGGTCCGCGACCTCTTCGAGCAGGCCAAGGCCAACGCGCCCGCCATCGTCTTCGTGGACGAGATCGACGCCGTCGGACGCCACCGCGGCGCCGGCCTCGGCGGCGGCCACGACGAGCGCGAGCAGACCCTCAACCAGCTGCTCGTGGAGATGGACGGCTTCGACGTCAAGGGCGGCGTCATCCTGATCGCCGCCACGAACCGGCCCGACATCCTCGACCCGGCCCTCCTGCGCCCCGGCCGCTTCGACCGGCAGATCGCCGTCGACCGCCCCGACATGCAGGGCCGCCTGGAGATCCTCAAGGTCCACCAGAAGGGCAAGCCGGTCGCCCCGGACGTCGACCTCGGCGCCGTCGCCCGACGCACCCCCGGCTTCACCGGCGCGGACCTCTCCAACGTCCTCAACGAGGCGGCGCTCCTCACCGCCCGCAGCGACCAGAAGCTCATCGACAACAAGGCGCTGGACGAGGCGATCGACCGCGTGGTCGCGGGCCCGCAGAAGCGGACCCGCATCATGTCGGACAAGGAGAAGAAGATCACCGCGTACCACGAGGGCGGCCACGCCCTGGTCGCGGCGGCCTCGCCGAACTCCGACCCCGTCCACAAGATCACCATCCTGTCCCGCGGCCGCGCCCTGGGCTACACGATGGTCCTGCCGGACGAGGACAAGTACTCGACCACCCGCAACGAGATGCTCGACCAGCTCGCCTACATGCTGGGCGGACGCGCCGCCGAGGAACTGGTCTTCCACGACCCGACCACCGGCGCCGCGAACGACATCGAGAAGGCCACCGCCACGGCCCGCGCGATGGTCACCCAGTACGGCATGACCGAGCGCCTCGGCGCGATCAAGTTCGGCGGCGACAACACCGAGCCCTTCCTCGGGCGCGAGATGGCGCACCAGCGCGACTACTCGGAAGAGGTCGCGGCGCTGGTCGACGAAGAGGTCAAGAAGCTCATCGAGACCGCCCACAACGAGGCCTGGGAGATCCTGGTCGAGAACCGCGACGTCCTCGACAACCTGGTCCTCGCCCTCCTGGAGAAGGAGACCCTCGGCAAGGAGGAGATCGCGGAGATCTTCGCCCCGATCGTGAAGCGCCCGGCCCGCCCGGCGTGGACGGGCTCCTCCCGCCGCACCCCCTCCACCCGTCCGCCGGTCCTCTCCCCCAAGGAGCTGGCCCTGACGAACACGGCGAACGGCTCGTCCGCCCCGGTGGAGACCACCAAGGGCATCGACATCGCCCCGGTGGACCCCCCGTCCCCGGAGGACTGACCTCCCCGGCCGACCGGGCGGACCCGGAATGGATACCGCGCCCCCACAGGTTTTAGCCTGTGGGGGCGCGGCCATTCGCGCACACAGGCATACGGAACGAGGCAAAGATGACCGACCCGGTGACCCTGGACGGCGAGGGCAGGATCGGCGACTTCGACGAGAAGCGCGCCGAGAACGCCGTACGAGAGCTCCTCATCGCGGTCGGCGAGGACCCGGACCGCGAGGGCCTGAGGGAGACGCCGGCGCGGGTGGCGCGGGCGTACAAGGAGATATTCGCGGGCCTGCGGCAGGAGCCCCAGGACGTCCTGACGACCACGTTCGACCTGGGTCATGACGAGATGGTGCTGGTCAAGGACATTGAGGTTTTTTCGACCTGTGAGCACCACCTTGTCCCGTTTCGCGGGGTGGCCCACGTCGGATACATCCCGTCCACGTCGGGGAAGATCACCGGTCTGTCGAAGCTGGCCCGTCTGGTCGACGTCTACGCCCGCCGTCCCCAGGTGCAGGAGCGGCTGACCACCCAGGTGGCCGACTCGCTGATGGAGATCCTGGAGCCGCGCGGAGTCATCGTGGTCTTCGAGTGCGAGCACATGTGCATGTCGATGCGCGGCATCCGCAAGCCCGGTGCGAAGACCATCACCTCGGCCGTCCGCGGCCAGCTGCGCGACCCCGCGACCCGCGCCGAGGCGATGAGCCTCATCATGGCGCGCTGAGCGCCACGACGCGGTAGGACGGTCCTCGGGAAGAGAAGGGCGGACCCTCAGGCCCGGGCGCTGCCCGGGCCCTCGTCGTCGTCCTCCGGGAGTCTGCAGACGCGTTCCAGGAAGAGGGCGGCCGCGATGACGGCCAGGCCCGCCAGGAGTGCGAGGGCCGCGTAGAGGGCCTGGTCGCGGCGGGCCGGGACGTCGAGGGAGCCGAGGAGGAAGACGCCCGTGCCGCCGTACATGCCGGCGACGAGGGCGGCGACCAGGGCGCTGGCCTGGCCGAAGACCACCGCGCGGGCCGCCATCAGGGGTTCGACGCCCTTGGCGCCGGGGCGGCGCTCCCGCTGGGCCCTGAGGCGGGCGCGGATCGAGAGGGCGGTCGCGGTGAGGACGACGGCGATCACGGCGAGGACGATCGGCGCGGCGACCGGCACGCTGGGGAGGGAGCCGACCGCGTCCCAGAGCCGGGCGCCGCCCCAGGAGAGGATGCCGGCCGCCAGGAACAGCCCGGCGAGCACCTTCAGCCGCAGTTGTTTCACCGGGTGTCCTTCGTGTGGTCGCGGGCGGTCTGCCACGAGCCTAACGACTACTCGGGCAGGCGGAGTTCCAGGTCGGCACGGAGGGTGACGCCCTCGGCGCCGACGGTGGAGAGGAGGTCCGCGACCGGTCCGTGGCCGGGGAGCCGGGCCCCGGGGTCCACGTCGTGCCAGGGGGCGAGGACGAAGGCGCGCTGGTGGGCGCGGGGGTGGGGCAGGGTGAGGACGGGATCGTCGGAGAGCACGTCCGCGTACGCGACGATGTCGACGTCGATGGTGCGGGGGCCCCAGCGCTCCTCGCGGACGCGGTGGAAGGCCTCCTCGACGGCGTGGGCGCGCTCCAGGAGGGAGGAGGGCGGCAGGGTCGTCTTCACGAGGGCGACGGCGTTGAAGTACGAGGGCTGGCTGCCGGGGTCGACGCCCCAGGGCTCGGTCTCGTAGACGGGGGAGACGGCCTTGACGCGGAGTCCGGGGGTGTCGGCGAGGGCGTCGACGGCGCCCTGGAGGGTCTCCAGGCGGTTGCCGAGGTTGGCGCCGAGGGCGAGGACGGCCCAGCGGGGGTTGGAGAGGGTGGTGTCTGCGGCGTCGACGGTCTCGACGACGGAGGCGGGTACGGGCTGGACGGTGGGGTCGCTGTGCGTCGCTTTCATCGTCGGCTCCGGGTGATCGTGACGGTGACGTCGTCGAAGGGCACGGTGATGGGCGCGTCCGGCTTGTGGACGACGACCTCCACCTCCTGTACCCCGGCGTGGCTCAGGCACTGCTGGGCGATGCGTTCGGCGAGGGTTTCGATGAGGTCGACGGGCTCGCCCTGGACGACGTCGACGACCTCTTCGGCGACGATGCCGTAGTGGACGGTCTTGGAGAGGTCGTCCCCGGCGGCGGCGGGGCGGGTGTCCAGGCCGAGGGTCAGGTCCACGATGAAGGTCTGGCCCTCCTCGCGCTCCTTGGGGAAGACGCCGTGGTGGCCCCGGGCCTTGAGGCCGCGCAGCGCGACACGATCCACGCGAATCACTCCTGCTGTCGTAGTTCGGGTGGCCACGCAGCCGGGTGCGGACGGCCGGGTGTCCGGTGTCGAATCTACCCGCGGGGACCGACAGGGCGTGCCCGTGGGGGGCCGGGGGTGGTCGTAAGTGCAGGTCAGGCGGGTGGTTCGAGGTCGTCGGGGGCGGTTTCCGCGTCGTCCGGGCCGTCGTCGCCGGCGAGGACGGGGGAGGCGTGGTGGGACCAGATCCGCCAGCCGTCGGGGGTGCGGCGGAAGACGTTGGTGGCGACGACGAGCTGTCCGACGAGGGGTCCGAGTTCGGCGCCGTCCTCGGCGGGGCCGCCGCTGAGGATGTTCTCGGTGCAGGTGACGAGGGCGGTGTCGCCGGCCAGGGAGATCTTGAGGTCGGTGAGGAAGAACTGGATGTACTCGGTGTTCGCCATGATCAGGGCGTACGAGCGGAGGACCTCGCCGCGGCCGGTGAGGACGGGCCAGCCGGGGTGGACGCAGGTGACGGGGGCGGTGTCGTCGTCGAGCCAGAGGCCGGAGACGGTGTCGAAGTCACCGGTCTCCATGGCCTCGTAGAAGGCGGTGTTGGCGGCTTCGACGGCGGTCGCGTCGGTGGCGGGGGTCATCTGGCTCCTTCGACGGCGCGGGCGACCCGGACGGCGTCGGCGGTGGCGCGGACCTCGTGGACGCGGACGGCCCACGCGCCCGCGTGGGCGGCGAGGGCGGAGACGGCGGCGGTGGCGGCGTCGCGCTCGCGGGCGGGGGGCGGGGCGGCGCCCTCGCGGGCGAGGACGTGGCCGAGGAAGCGTTTGCGGGAGGCGGCGACGAGGAGGGGGCGGCCGAGGGCGCGGAGCTCGGGGAGGTGGGCGACGAGGGCGAGGTCGTGGGGGGCGAGTTTGGCGAAGCCGAGGCCGGGGTCGATCACGATGCGGTCGGGGTGGACGCCACCGTCGACGACGGCTTCCAGGCGGGTGCGGAGTTCGGTGACGACCTCGGTGACGACGTCGTCGTACACGGCGAGGTCGTTCATGGTGTCGCTGAAGCCGCGCCAGTGCATGACGACGAAGGGGACTTCGGCGGCGGCGACGGCGGGGACCATGCCGGGGTCGGCGAGGCCGCCGCTGACGTCGTTGACGAGGGCGGCGCCGGCGTCGACGGCGCGGGCGGCGACGGCGGCGCGCATGGTGTCGACGGAGACGGTGACGCCTTCGGCGGCGAGGCCGCGGACGACGGGGACGACGCGGCGGAGTTCTTCCTCCTCGTCGACGCGGGTGGCGCCGGGGCGGGTGGACTCGCCGCCGACGTCGACCAGGTCGGCGCCTTCGGCGACGAGGTGGAGGCCGTGCTTGACGGCGGCCGTGGTGTCGAACCAGCGGCCGCCGTCGGAGAAGGAGTCGGGGGTCACGTTGACCACGCCCATGACCGCGCAGCGGTCCCACTCCGGCAGGCCCCGGGCCGTTCCCCGGTCGGTCGTCGTACTCATGGGTCCAGCGTAGGGGGTGTCCTGTCGGTCGGGCCGGGCGCCGCGAGCCCGGCCCGGCCGACAGGACGCCCCCTGGGGCCCGGGCGGGGTTCGGGAGGGGTCAGGCGGCGTGGGCCTCGTGCTCGGTGGAGGTGCGGGGGGTGAGGTGGGCGCAGGGGCGGGGGGCCGGGGCCGGGCGGCGGCGGGCGAAGGGGCGGGGGAGGGAGAGGTTCACGAAGCCTTCGGCCTGCAGGGCGGCGAGGCCGATGCGGGGGAGGTCGCGGGTGGTGCGATAGACGACGAAGCGGGGTTCCCAGCGGGGCCGGAACTTGGCGTTGAACTTGTAGAGGGACTCGATCTGGAACCAGCGGGAGAGGAAGACGAGGAGTCCGCGCCAGAGCCGGAGGACGGGTCCGGCGCCGATCTTCTCGCCGCGGGCGAGGGCGGCGCGGAACATGGCGAAGTTGAGGGAGACGCGCTCGATGCCGAGGGCGGGGGAGGCCTGGAGGGCGGCGACGATGAGGAGCTCGTTCATGCCGGGGTCGGCGGAGCGGTCGCGGCGCATGAGTTCGAGGGACATGCCGTCGGGGCCCCAGGGGACGAAGTGGATGATCGCCTTGAGGTCGCCGTAGGGGGAGGCGGCATCGGTGTCGTCCTCTTTGTGGGCGGTCGCTATGACGGCGTCGCCGTCGCCGGGGGCGCCGATGCGGCCGAGGGCCATGGAGAAGCCGCGTTCGGTGTCGGTGCCGCGCCAGTCGGCGGCGGCGCGGCGGATGTGTTCGAGTTCGGTGCCGTCGAGGTCGCGGACGCGGCGGACGCGGGTGGTGTAGCCGTTGCGTTCGATGCGTTTGACCATCTGGCGGACGTTGCGCATGGCCCGGCCGGAGAGGGAGAAGTCCGCGACGTCGACGATCGCCTCGTCGCCGAGTTCGAGGGCGTCGAGGCCGGTCTCGCGGGTCCAGACCTGGCCGCCGGTCTCGGAGCAGCCCATGACAGCGGGGGTCCAGGAGTGGATCTTGGCTTCGTCCATGAAGCGCTCGATGGCGCCGGGCCAGGCCTCGACGTCGCCGATGGGGTCGCCGCTGGCGAGCATGACGCCGGAGACGACGCGGTAGCAGACGGCGGCCTTGCCGCTGGGGGAGAAGACGACGCCCTTGTCGCGGCGGAGGGCGAAGTGGCCGAGGGAGTCGCGGCCGCCGTGCTGGTCGAGGAGGGCGCGCAGCCGGGTCTCGTCGTCGTCGGTGAGGCGGGCGGCGGGGTGTTCGGGGCGGAAGGCCAGGTAGATGGTGGTGAGGGCGGTGAGCATGCCGAGGGCGCCGAGGGAGTAGCCGACGGTCCAGTCGACGCCGTGGGTGTAGGCGACGGGGCCCTCGACGCCGAAGAGTCCGTACAGGACGTGTTCGAGGCGGTCGGTGAGGCTGGGGTCGCCGACGGTGCGGCGGGGGTGGGCGCTGACGATGACGAGGCCGAGGGCGAGGGAGCCGGCGCCCATGAGGACGAAGTTGGCGAGGGCGCGCCAGCGGCTGCGGGGGTCGGGGAGGGCGGCGAACTGGCCGCGGTGGCGGAGCAGGAGGGCGAGGAGGGCGAGGGAGAGGAGGACGCCGAGGACCGAGTGGCGCCAGACGAACTGGGCGGTGGCGCCGAGGGGGAGGAGGACGACGGCGGCGCGCCAGGCGCGGCGCTTGTGGCGCTTGAGGCCGTGGGCGAGGAGCAGGAGGAGGACGCCGGCGCTCAGGGAGAGGGCGGCGGAGAGGGGGCCGAGGGCGCCGGGGAGGACTTCGGCGAGGGCGTGGACGCGGCTGGCGCGGAAGCGGGGGAAGATTCCGGCGGCGATGTCGACGAGGCCGATGAGGGTGCAGGCGGTTCCGACGAGCGAGGGGACCTTCTCGGGCCGGGGGCCGCGGAGAATCCGGCGTACCCGGGCCGGAACCATTCCTCTTTTGTCCCCATCTACCGTGACAGACATGGCTTCCCGTACTTCCCGTGGTCCTGCGCAGGGTCTTTGACTCCGGTCGGGCCCCGCGGCGCGTTCGGCGGGCCGTTCCGGCCGGTGCGCCTTCTAGGACGGCGCCGTGCGGGGCCGGGTTCATCGGTTCACAGGAAATTCTCGGAAAGAAGGCTCGGTCGACTCATGGGTCTCACCAGTACCAAAGTCCTCGTGCTGGCGGTCGTGGCGGCCGTGGTGCTGTTCCTGGCCACGGTGCTGCTGTGGCCGCGGCTCGCGCGCGGGGGGTGGCGGTCGGTGGTGGGCCGGGTGGGGCTGCTGCTGGTGACCCAGGTGACGCTGTTCGCGGCGGTGGGTCTGGCGGCGAACCGGTCGTTCCTCTTCTACGGCTCGTGGGCGGACCTGTTCGGGCAGGAGCAGGACATGGGGGTGGTCGTGGACCACGGTTCCGGTTCGAAGGACCTGCGGGTGGTGGGGAAGCAGGCGGTGGACGTGCCGGGCGGCGGGCGTCCGGAGGTCGGCGGGCAGATCCAGAAGGTCGTGGTGGCGGGGGAGCGGTCGAAGATCGTCTCGCCGGCCTATGTGTACCTGCCGCCGGAGTACTTCCGGAAGGAGTACGCGGGGCGCACGTTCCCGGCGTCGGTGGTGCTCACGGGGTATCCGGGAACGGCGGAGAACCTGATCAAGGGGTTGAAGTACCCGAGGACGGCGTACGAGCAGGCGAAGCAGGGGCGGATGCAGCCGATGGTCCTGGTGATGCTGCGTCCGACGGTGGCGCCGCCGCGGGACACGGAGTGCGTGGACGTTCCGGGGGGTCCGCAGACGGAGACCTTCTTCGCGGAGGACCTGCCGAAGGCGGTGTCGGAGGCGTACCGGGTGGGGACGGAGCCGCGGAACTGGGGCTTCATGGGGAACTCGACGGGGGCGTACTGCGCGTTGAAGATCGCGCTGCACCGTCCGGACCGGTTCGCGGCGGGGGCGGGCTTCTCGGCGTACTACCGGGCGGCGGAGGACGTGACGACCGGTGACCTCTTCCGGGGGGACGACCGGTTGCGGAAGCGGTCGGACCTGCTGTGGAGCCTGGACCACCTGCCGCAGGGGAGGTCGTCGTTCCTGGTGACGACGTCGTTGAGGGGCGAGGACAACCTGAAGGGGACGCAGGAGTTCGTCCGGAAGGTGAGGAGCCCGGCGGAGGTCTCGTCGATCACGCTGGAGAGCGGCGGGCACAACTTCAACACGTGGAACCGGGAGATTCCGCCGGGGCTCGTATGGATGGGCGGGAAGCTCAGCGCGGGCTGATCCCGGGGGCGCGGGCCGTCACGCGGCCGTGGCCCGGCGCAGGGCGCGGTGGACGCCGGCGGGGGTGAGGACGCCGAGGGGCGCGCCGTCGGCGCCGGTGACGGCGAGGCGGCCGGTGTCGTGCTGGAGGAGGACGGCGAGCGCGTCCTTGAGGGACGTGCCGAGGGGTACGGGGGCGGGGTCGCCGTCTCCGGCCCCTCCGGCCGGTACGGGGTCGAGGTCGGCCTCGGTGACGGGGGTGACGGCCAGGCGCTTGAGGCCGCGGTCGCTGCCGACGAAGTCCGCGACGTACGGGGTGGCGGGGGCGGCGAGGACGGTGGCGGGGGTGTCGAACTGCTCGATGCGGCCCTGTCCGTAGACGGCCATGCGGTCGCCCATGCGGACGGCCTCCTCGATGTCGTGGGTGACGAGGAGGACGGTCTTGCGGACGGTGGCCTGGAGGGCGAGGAACTCGTTCTGGAGGCGTTCGCGGACGACGGGGTCGACGGCGCCGAAGGGCTCGTCCATGAGGAGGACGGGCGGGTCGGCGGCGAGGGCGCGGGCGACGCCGACGCGCTGGCGCTGGCCGCCGGAGAGCTGGGCGGGGTAGCGGGGGCCGTAGGTGGCCGGGTCGAGGCCGACGAGGTCGAGGAGTTCGGCGGCACGCGCGCGTGCCGCCGATTTCTTCCATCCCAGGAGGGAGGGGACGGTCGCGGTGTTGTCGAGGACGGTGCGGTGGGGGAAGAGGCCGACCTGCTGGATGACGTAGCCGATCTTGCGGCGCAGGGCGACCGGGTCGACGTCCGCGACGTCCTTCCCGTCGACGAGGACGCGGCCGGAGGTCGGTTCGACGAGCCGGTTGACCATCATCATGGTGGTCGTCTTTCCGCAGCCGGACGGGCCGACCAGGGTGACGAGTTCGCCCTCGGCGACCTCGAAGGAGAGGTCGTCCACGGCGGTGGTGCCGTCGTCGTACCGCTTGGTCACGTGCTCGAACCGGATCATGGTTCCCCATTCTGGCCCCTGGGCGGCGGGGGTGTGTGAAGGGCGTGTTGCCGCATTGTGGCGGATCCCGGGGATTGTCGGTGGCGGGGGTTAGGGTCGTCCACACAGGCGTTCGGAGGGGTGGAGAGCCCGGGGGGAGGGACGATGAGCGCGCCGAACTGTCTGGTCACGAACGACTGGATCTGCGGGGAGTACCTGCGCACCCGCCGCGGGGAGCTGACGGACGCGCTGCTCCAGCATGTGGGAATCACGGCCGCCTCGGTGCTGATCGCGCTCGTCGTCGCGGTGCCGCTGGCGCTGCTCGTGCGGGCCAGGCCCCGGTTCGCGGGCCCGGTCCTCGGACTGACCACGCTGCTCTACACGATCCCGTCGCTGGCGATGTTCTCGCTGCTGCTGCCGTTCTTCGGCCTTTCGGCGGCGCTCGTGGTGACCGGTCTCGTGCTGTACGCCCTGACGATCCTCGTGCGGAACGCGCTGGCGGGCCTCGCGGCCGTGCCCGCCGAGACGCGGGAGGCGGCCCGGGGCATGGGGTACGGCTCGCTGCGGCTGCTGTGGGCGGTCGAACTGCCCCTCGCGCTGCCGGTCCTGATGGCCGGGGTGCGGATGGCGACGGTGTCCACGATCGCGCTGACGACGATCGGCTCGGTCGTCGGGCGCGGCGGCCTCGGCAATCTGATCGAGGACGCGCTGCCGACCTTCTTCAAGGCGCAGGTGCTCGCCGCCTCGGTGCTGTGCGTGCTGCTCGCCGTCGTCGCAGACCTGCTGCTCCTGGGCCTCCAGCGGCTCCTCACGCCCTGGGTCCGGATACGGACCGCGCCGGGGGGTGGGTGAGGTGGGGGTCGTGACGGACGCCTGGGGCTGGCTCACCACCGGCGCGCACTGGACGGGCGACGGCGGCATCGGGCAGCGCCTCGCCGAGCACGTGTACGTGAGCGGGCTCGCGCTCCTGCTCGCCTCGGCGCTCGCGCTGCCGCTCGGCCTGTGGCTGGGCCACCTGGGCCGGGGCGGGGCGCTCGCGGTGAACGTGTCGAACGTGGGCCGGGCGGTGCCCGTCTTCGCGGTCCTGGCCCTGTTCATGGTGTCGCCCCTGCGGAACGCCGGTTACGTGCCGACCGTGGTGGCCCTGGTGCTGTTCGCGATGCCGCCGCTCCTCACCAACGCGTACGTGGGGGTGCGGGAGGTGGACCGGGCCGCGGTGCGGGCCGCGCGGGGCATGGGGATGACGGGCGGGCAGGTCTTCCTCCGGGTGGAACTGCCGCTCGCCCGGCCGGTGGTGGCGACCGGGGTCCGCTCGGCCGCGGTGCAGGTGGTCGCCACGGCCACCGTCGCGGCGATGGTCGGCCAGGGCGGCCTCGGCCGGATCATCACGGCGGGGTTCGCCACGTACGACACGGGGCAGGTGGTCGCGGGCGCCGTGCTCGTGGCCCTGCTCGCCCTCCTGGTGGAGGGCGTGCTCGCCGGCGCGGACCGGCTCCTGCCGGGGCCGGGACGCGGTCCGGGCCGGGGGCACGCGCGCGTGCCGAAGAACAGAACGATCCGACGAAGCCGACTGGATGGGTGATCTCGTGAACAGGGTCTCGCGTATCGCGGGCGCGCTGCTGGGCACGGCGGCGCTGACCGCCGCCCTCGCGGCGTGCGGCGGTGACAGCCTGGAGGACGGAAGGGAGAAGAGCTCCGGGGGCTCCGGCGGCGGGTCGAAGGGCTCGCTCGTGGTCGGCGCGGCCGCCTTCACCGAGGCCAAGGTCCTCGCCGAGTTGTACGCGCAGTCGCTGCGGGACGCCGGATACTCCGTCTCCATCACCACGGTGAAGAACCGCGAGCTGTACGAGCCCTCCCTGGAGAGCGGCGAGATCGACGTCGTCCCGGAATACGCGGCGACGATCGCGGAATTCCTCAACGCGAAGGTGAACGGCCCGAAGGCGCCCGAGGAGAAGCCGGTCGCCTCCGGCGACGCGGCGGCCACGGTCGAGGCGCTGCGAAAGCTCGCCGAGCCGCGCGGTCTGAAGGTCCTCGCGGTCGGAGAGGCGGTCGACCAGAACGCCTTCGCGGTGAGCAGGGAATTCGCCGAGAAGAACAAGCTGACGACGCTTTCCGATCTCGGCGCGTCCAAGATCAAGGTGAAGATCGCCGCCGGTGACGAATGCGCGGTGCGCCCCTTCTGCGCCCCCGGTCTGAAGAAGACGTACGGGATCGACGTGGCCGGGATCGACCCCAAGGGCGTCGGCACCCCGCAGGCCAAGCAGGCCGTGAAGGACGGGGTGGACCAGCTGGTCCTGACGACCACCACGGACGCCACGGTCGAGAACTACGGCCTCGTCTTCCTCACGGACGACAAAAAGCTGCAGAACGCCGACAACGTCCTGCCCGTGGTCAACGCCAAGGACGCCGGTTCTCCCGTGATAGCCGCCGCCCTCGACAAGATCACCAAGGTGCTGACCACAGCGGATCTCGCCGAACTCAACCGCAAGGTGGATGCCGAGCGGGCGAAGCCGGAGGACGTCGCCAAGGAGTATCTGACGGCGAAGGGGCTGCTCAAGAAGTAGGCGAAGAGCGGGGGGAGTCGGCCCGAAACGGAACCGGAACGGGCGGTATCCACTTCCGGTGGCGAGAAGTGGCCAAGAGATTGCCGGGCCGATCCCCCGCACGGCGCCTACGCACGGTAAATTTCAGGCCATGCCACGTGGACGCCACCGCCATTCCCCGCCTCTGCACAAGCTGCTGCCGCCCTCCGCGGTCGCCGGCGCCGCGGTCGTGTGCGCCGCGGCCGCCTGGCTGCCCGGCGACCTGGTGGTCGTGCGGCTGCTGACCGCCGCCGCGGCGGCCGCGGCCGTCACCGGCGCCTTCCTCATGCGCAGTTGGGACCGGAGCGCCGGACTGCGGGTCGCCGAGACCGAGCGGGCGCGCGCCGCCGACCAGTGGAAGGCCGAGGAGCGGGCCGCCGAACTGGAGTCCGACCTCGAAGAGTCCCGCGCCCTGCGCGCCCGGCTCGACGCCAAGCTCCGCGCCAAGCGCGTGGAGCTCGCCGGACTGCGCGGCGAGCACGCCGACCTGCTCCGCCGCTACGCTACCGCCGAGACCGAGCGCGCCAGCGCCCTGGAGGGCCGCCGCGTCCTCGCCCTGGAGAGCGCGGGCGGCGGCGACGCCAAGGCCCTCCCGGCCGCCGGCTCCGCACTCACCCCGGAGGCCTTCCGCCGCGCCGCCGAGGCCCTGCGCGACCTCCCGCGCAACGCCGCCGCCCAGCAGGCCCGCCGCACCGCCGAGGCCGCCCGCGCCCGCGACCTCGCCGAGCGCGCCCGGGAGACGGAGGAGCCGCAGGGGAAGCACGCGGCGGCCGCCGGGACCGAGCAGTACACCCGGCCGGCCGCCCCCGCCCTCCCGCCCGCCGCCCCCGTACCGGTCGCCGCCGCGATCGTCCCGCACGCCTCCCGCAGGTCCGTCCCGCGCCCCGAGGGCGGCTTCGACTTCTTCGGCACGCAGAAGACGGCGGAGGCCATCGAGGCCGTGCAGCACACCGACCTCGCCGACGTCGTCGGCGAGGAGGTCCTGGCCGCCGGGGCCGCGCTCGGCACCCCGGCCGGCGCCCCCGGCATCGGCACTCCCGTGCCGCCGCGGACGATCGGCCAGGTCATCGACCTGACCGCGCACGACGAGACGGAACAGCTCGACGTGGCGGAGCTGCGCGGGGCCGTGAACTCATGACGCACCGCCTCGCCGCCCTCCCCGCCGGTGAGGTCGCCCGCCGCCGGGACGAACTGCTCGCCCTGTGCGCCCAGGCCTTCTGCGGCGAGCCCTGGCACGAGCCGCCGCTCGGCGCCGTACGGACCGTGGAGCGGCTGCTCGGCTCGGCGGCCGGGCGGCCCGACTTCCGGGCCGTCGCCGCGTTCGGCCCCGACGACGAACTCCTGGGCTTCACGGCCGGCTGGACCGACACCGTCCTGACCGGCCGGGAACCCGCCTTCGAACTCGCCGAACTCGTCGTCGCCCCCGCCCGCCAGGGCCTCGGCACCGGCCGCGCCCTCCACGACGCGATCCTCGCCGGCCTGGCCCCGGGCTCACGCCTTCTGATGACCCTCGACGTACCGGAGTTGACGAAGCGGTACGAGCGCTGGGGCTGGTCCGTGTACGACCGGCGCACGCCGGGCACGTCGGGGCGCGTGTACGCGGTGATGCGCCGCGAGGACGGATAGCGGCGGGTTCTACCTGCCGGTACCGGCCCCGCTCCTTACGGACAGCGGCGGGTTCTGCCTTGCCGGTACCGGCCGGCTCCTCACGGATGGCCGCGGGTCCTACTTGTCGATGTCGCCGACGACGAAGAAGAGCGAGCCCAGGATCGCCACCATGTCGGCGACCAGCGTCCCCGGCAGCAGTTCGGCGAGGGCCTGGATGTTGTTGAACGAGGCCGAGCGCAGCTTCATCCGGTACGGGGTCTTCTCGCCCTTCGACACCAGGTAGTAGCCGTTCACGCCGAGCGGGTTCTCGGTCCACGCGTACGTGTGGCCCTCCGGCGCCTTCAGGACCTTCGGCAGCCGCTGGTTGACCGGCCCCGGCGGCAGCTCCTCCATCCGGTCCAGACAGGCGTCCGCCAGGTCCAGGGAGTTGTGCGTCTGGTCGAGCAGGCACTCGAACCGGGCCAGGCAGTCGCCCTCCTCCCGCACCGCCACCCGCAGCACGTCCGCCAGCTCCCCGTACGCGAGGTACGGCTCGTCGCGGCGCAGGTCGAAGTCGACGCCCGAGGCGCGGGCGATCGGCCCCGACACCCCGTACGCGTGGACCGCCTCCCGCGACAGGACCCCGATCCCGCGCGTGCGGCCCCGGAAGATCTCGTTGCCGAGGACGAGCCGGTCGTACACGTCCATCCGCGAGCGCACGTCCGCGACGGCCTGCCGCACCCGGCCCGTCCACCCGGCCGGCAGGTCCTCCTTGAGGCCGCCGACCCGGTTGAACATGTAGTGCATCCGGCCGCCGGACGCCTCCTCCATCACCGCCTGGAGCTCCTCGCGCTCCCGGAAGGCGTGGAAGACCGGGGTGATCCCGCCCAGTTCGAGGGGGTACGAGCCCAGGAACATGAGGTGGTTGAGGACCCGGTTCAGCTCGGCGAGGAGCGTACGGGCCCACACCGCGCGCTCCGGGACCTCCATGCCCAGCATCCGCTCGACGGCCATCACCACGCCCAGCTCGCTGGAGAACGCGGACAGCCAGTCGTGGCGGTTGGCCAGCATGACGATCTGGCGGTAGTCCCGCGCCTCGAAGAGCTTCTCGGCCCCCCGGTGCATGTAGCCGACCACCGGCTCGGCCGACCGGATCACCTCGCCGTCCAGGACGAGCCGGAGCCGGAGCACGCCGTGGGTCGAGGGGTGCTGCGGCCCGATGTTCAGCACCATGTCGGTGCTCTCCGCCGCGCCGCCGATTCCGACCGTCGTCTCCGTCATGCGGCCAGTATCTCCCGTACGGGCCCCGCCCCTACGGCCCGTCCGCCGGGGGCACCCGCCGGGTCAGCCAGAGGAAGTCGCCGAGGCCGCCCCGGGCGGTCAGCTCGGCGGCCTCGCCGGCCGAGGACAGGGCCCGGACGTACCCGGCCGGGTCGGTGGAGGCGAGCGCGAGGGGCGGCCGGTCCCCGGTCACCCCGAGCCGCCGCAGCGCCTCCCGCTGCGTGACCAGCTCCGTGCCCGCCCCTCCGGAGGAGGCCGCCGCGCACGCGTCCAGCGCCACGTGGGACGTCAGGTCGCAGGAGCCGTCCGGAACCGGCGGCACCTCGCGGCCCGCGCGGAACCCGGTCAGGGAGCCGAAGGGCGGCCGGGAGCCCCGTACGTGCGCGTAGTCCACGGCCACCGCCCGGCCCGCCGCCAGACAGGACACCGCAGACGCCCAGGCCTCGTCCCGGGGCCGCCCGATCTCGGCCCGCGCGCCGGGCTCCCGCAGCGGCCACCAGCGCTCCAGCCACTCCGCGTCCGCCCCCGAGACGGGCGCGCCGAGCCGCTCCGTGCCGTCGGCGCGCACCTCCACGTACCGGACCGTGCCCGCCGCGTCCGCCTCGGCCGCGTCCACCGGCACGTTGTCCAGCCACTCGTTCGCGAAGAGCAGCCCCCGCGCCCCGCGCGGCGGCCGGTCCGTCCACTCCACCCGGGGGTCGAGCCCGTCCGGGCGAGCGGCGCGCTCGACCGCGTACGCCCGTACCGAAAGGCCGCTCCCGGCGGTCGCCGCGAGCACCCCGGCGAGCAGTTCCCCGCGCCCCGCGCCCACGTCCACGAGATCGACCCGGTCCGTCCCCAGTTCCTCCGCGACCCCGGCCAGGAGCCGGGCCACGGCCCCCGCGAAGAGCGGGGAGGCGTGCACCGAGGTGCGGAAGTGCCCCGCCGGGCCCTCGGGCCGCAGGTAGAAGCCCCCGGGGCCGTACAGCGCCCGCTCCGTGGCCTCCCGCCACCCCCACCACGTCTTGTCCGTCACGGACCACAGTCTCCCCTCCGGGCCCGCCCCGGCCCCCCGCCACCGTCTCCACCTCGGGGAGTACGGTCCCCGAGCCAAGGATCGACCCCACGGTTGATCCCCGAACCTTCCCCCTTCCCTACGCTGGGTGACGTGCAGCGCCTCTACGACTTCCTCCGCAGACACCCCACGGGCGTCGACGGCTTCTGGGCCCTCGTCCTCCTCGGGTTCTCCCTGCTGTGGGTGGGGTCGACCTACCCGCCGGTCGACCATCCCGTCGCGTACGGGATCGTCGCCGCGCTCTTCTCCCTGGTCCTGGCGCTGCGCCGGCGGGCTCCGGAGCGGATGCTGCTGCTCACCGTCGCCCTCGGCCTGCTCCAGCTCGCCCTCGGCCTGGAACCGTTCCTGGCCGACTTCGCCATGCTCGTGATCATCTACACGGTCGCGGCGCACGACGGACCGCGCTGGGCGTCCCGCCTCGCCCTCGCCGGCGGACTGAGCGCCGCCACGCTCGCCCAGTTCAGATGGCCGGTGGAGGACCCCGCCTCCGGCCCCGCCAAGGTCTTCTTCACGGTCATCATGACCGTGCCGTTCGTCCTCGCCTGGGTTCTCGGCGACTCCCTGCGCACCCGCCGCGCCTACTTCGCGCAGCTGGAGGAGCGCGCCTCCCGCCTGGAGCAGGAGCGCGAGGCCCAGGCCAAGGTCGCGGTCGCCGCCGAGCGGGCCAGGATCGCCCGCGAGCTGCACGACGTCGTCGCGCACAACGTGTCGGTGATGGTGGTCCAGGCCGACGGCGCCGCCTACGTCATGGACTCGTCCCCGGAGACCGCGAAGCAGGCCCTGGAGACCATCTCCACCACCGGCCGGCAGGCGCTCGCCGAGATGCGCAGGCTCCTCGGCATCCTGCGCACCGGGGAGCACCAGGAGGCCGGGGAGTACGTGCCGCAGCCCGACGTGGGCCAGATCGAGGACCTGGTCGAGCAGGTCAGGGGCGCCGGCCTCACCGTCGACTTCGCGGTCGAGGGGAGCCCCCGCCCGCTGCCCAGCGGCGTCGAGCTCACCGCGTACCGGATCGTGCAGGAGGCCCTGACCAACACCCGCAAGCACGGCGGGCCGGACGCGGGCGCCAGCGTCCGCCTGGTCTACTTCGACGACGGCCTCGGGCTGCTCGTCGAGGACGACGGCCGGGGGGCGCCGCAGGAGATGTACGAGGACGGGGGCGCCGACGGGCGGGGCCACGGTCTGATCGGCATGCGGGAGCGGGTCGGCATGGTCGGCGGCACCCTGGACGCGGGCCCGCGTCCGGGCGGAGGCTTCCGGATCAGCGCCCTGCTCCCCCTCAAGCCCGCCCACTGACGACCCCTAAGGAAACCGCTCCCATGCCCATTCGCGTGATGCTCGTAGACGACCAGGTGCTGCTGCGCACCGGCTTCCGCATGGTGCTCGCCGCCCAGCCGGACATGGAGGTCGTGGCGGAGGCGGGCGACGGCGCCGAGGCCCTGGAGGTGCTGCGGTCGACGGAGGTCGACGTCGTCCTGATGGACGTGCGCATGCCGAGGCTGGACGGGGTGGAGGCGACCCGGCGGATCTGCGCCCAGCCGGACCCGCCGAAGGTGCTGATCCTGACCACCTTCGACCTCGACGAGTACGCGTTCTCCGGTCTGAAGGCGGGGGCCAGCGGCTTCATGCTGAAGGACGTGCCGCCGGCGGAGCTGCTCGGCGCGATCCGCTCGGTGCACAGCGGGGACGCCGTGGTGGCGCCCTCGACCACCCGCCGTCTCCTCGACCGCTTCTCGCCGATGCTGCCGTCGACGGGCCGCGAGCCCGAGCACAAGGAGCTGGGGCGTCTGACGGACCGCGAGCGGGAGGTGATGATGCTGGTCGCGCAGGGCCTGTCGAACGGCGAGATCGCCGCCCGGCTCGTCCTCTCCGAGGCGACGGTGAAGACGCACGTCGGCCGCATCCTCACCAAGCTGGGCCTGCGCGACCGGGTCCAGGTCGTGGTCCTCGCGTACGAGTCGGGGCTGGTCAGGGCCGGGGGCGGCGGGGCGGCGTAGGACGGCCGCGGCTTCCCTTCCGGGGCGGGAGCGCCGCCTTCTGGAGCGGGAGCGCCGTCTTCCGGGGCGGGAGCGCCGCTTTTTGGATAGCGCCGCTCGCTATCGCAGCACCGACTCCAGGAAGTCGCTGCCCAGGCGGGCGGTGACGGTCACGTCGAGCTGGTGCAGGACGTACCGGCCGCGCCGCCGGGTGGTGACCAGGCCGGCCTTCTTCATGACCGCGAGGTGGCGGGAGACCTCGGGCGGGGTGATGCCGTACGCGTCGGCCAGCTCGCTCGTCGTGTACTCGCCCCGGGCGAGGCTGCGGCAGAGCCGCATCCGCATCGGGTGGGCGACCGCCTCCAGGCGCAGCTTGACCGCCTCCACGGGGGTGCCGCCGCCGAGGTCGCGGGCGGGCACGGGGTACTGGACCACCGGCTGCCAGCCGGGCGCGTACAGCGCGGAGAGGTGCGGCCAGCCGAAGGCGGTCGGCAGGAACGTCACGCCGGTGCCCTCGGCGGTGGTACGGCGCTGGAGCAGCTTGTCCACGACGATCCGGGAGCCCCGCTCGTCCTCCTCCAGGGCCATCGAGGAGGAGGCGTCGGCGACGGCCTCGGCCAAGCCCTTGCGGCGCATCAGCTCGGTCTTGTGGCGCGCGTCGGCGGCGAGCTGGACCCGGACGCGGCGCCAGGTGTCGCCGAAGAAGGCCTCGTCGCAGTCCTCCAGGAGCCGCCGGACCCACGCGCGCGTGCCGGGCGGGTCCGCGAGCATCCGCTCCACGAAGGCGGCCTGGCGCGGGCCGCGCGCGGCGGCCAGGTCGAGGGCGCGGCGGCGCATCCGCCCGTCCACGAGCGGGGACGGGGCGCCGTGCGCGTAGTGGCCGGCGCAGGAGATCTCCAGGGCCGCGCCCACGTACTTCTCGTCGTCCATCCGGTCGAGGTCGTCCAGCTCCTCGGCGAGCGTCTCGCGGGGGCGGGCGGGCAGCAGGATGTCGGACCGGGTGGAGCGCCACATGAAGTCGGCCTTGTGGAGCCGGTCCGCGAGCTCCGGCTTCAGCGCGGCGGCCGTGGTGGTGGTCCAGGCGTGCAGCCGGGCGTGGTGCGCGGGCTCCGCCAGGGCGTGCAGGGCGGCGCCCAGCTCGGCCAGGGGCGAGGGGCAGAAGGAGATCCGCTCGTGCGGCAGTCCGGTGATGTCGATGGTCACGCTCACCGTGTCATGGTGCGGGACGGACCGGGGGCGGTGTCGCGCCGATTGACGGGGACCGTCAAACGGCGGTCGCGGGCGGGTCCGGCCGTCGTTTGACGGGGCTCGTCAACCGGCGGGCCGGGGCGCCGGGGAACGGGACACGGTGGGGGCGTGAACGCGATGCACCAGTACCTCCTCGACGCCTCCCGCGCCGCCCGGCTCGGCGATCCGCCGCCGCCCGCGCCCGGCACCCACGACCTCGCCGTCCTGCGGGCGGTCCGGGACCGGCGCCGCTTCGCACGGGTCCTGGCGGGGCGCCCGGCCCGGGGCGGCCTCCGCGCGGCCCTGCGCCGCGCGGGTCTGTTCGGCGCGGGCCGCACGGCCCCGTCCCGTACGGCCCCGTCCCGTACGGCTCCGGCGACGCGCAGCCGTCCGGCCGACTGAGGCGTCAGGGCGCCCGGCAGCCCCCGGTCCGCCCCCGAGGCGCCCGGCAGCCCCGGGGCCGGCCTCCGAGGCGCCCGTCAGCCCCGGGCCGCCCCCGGAAGCCGCGACAGGAAGTCCCGTACCGCCTCCCGTACGTCCTCCGCCGTCCACTCCAGGCCCGGGCCCGCCACCGTCAGCTCCGTCCGGGCGACCCCCGGCGGGCCGCCCGGGCCCGGGGCGGACCAGCGGCGGAAGAGGACGGTGCCGGTGGCCTCGGTCTGGGCGAGGGCGGCGGCCGTCAGGGTCTCGGGGGAGTACGGCAGCCAGACCTGGAACTGGTGGGTGTGCGGGACCTCGGGGTGGACCCGGAACCAGCCCGTGCCCGCCTCCGCGAGCGCCTCCCGGACCGCGTCGGCCACCACGCGCGCGTGGGCCGCGTACGAGGGCAGCCGGGGCAGCTCGGCGTCCAGGCCCCGGAGCGCGGAGAGCGCCGCCGGGTACTGCTGGAAGACCTGGCCCCCGTACCGGTGCCGCCAGACCCGGGCCTCCTCCATGACGTCCTCGGGCCCGGCGAGCGCGGCCCCGGACTGGCCGCCGAGGGACTTGTAGAACGACACGTACACGCTGTCCGCGAGCCCCGCGATCTCCGCGAGCCCCCGGCCGAGGTGCGTCGGGCACTCCCACAGGCGCGCCCCGTCGAAGTGGACGACCGCGTCCCGCTCCCGGGCCGCCTCCACCACCTCCACCAGCTCCTCCCAGGCGGGCAGCACGAAGCCGGCGTCCCGCAGCGGCAGCTCCAGCATCAGCGTCCCGAACGGCTCCGGGTGGTCCCGCACCTCCTCGGCCGTCGGCAGCCGGGGCGCGTCGGTGGGGTGCGTCGTGCGGAGCCCGGAGACGGCCCCGAGCGCCCCGGCCTCGTGGACCTCGGGGTGGGCGAGCGGGTGGAGGGCGACGACGGGGCTGCCGGTGCGCCCGGCCCAGCAGCGCAGCGCCACCTGCTGGGCCATGGTGCCGGTGGGGAAAAAAACGGCGGCGGGCAGGCCCAGCTCCTCGGCGACCCGCCGCTCCAGGACCTCGACCGGGCCGTCGCCGTATGCGTCGGGCGCCGCCCCGCCGTACCCGGCGGCCTCCGCCCACGCGGCCAGCTCGCGCAGCCGCTCCCCGACCGTGCCGTCCACCGGGGAGCGCCACAGCTTCCGCGCGGCTCCGCCCCAGACCTCCGCCCGGTGCAGCCGGGCCGCCTCCTCGTCCTCGGGCTCCACGGGGCCACCGGTTTCCACAGGTTCCGCACTTTCCGCAGTTTCCGCACTTTCCGCAGTTTCCATGGGGTGATCATCACACCGCCGCCCACACCCTGTGGACAGCCACGGAAGGGCCTCCGACGCTGGCGTAGCATGACCAGAAATCGTCCGGTACCCGCCGAGGACTGGAACGGAAGGCCGTCCCCACCGTGAACGCACCATCAGCGCCAGAGTCCCGAGCCGGGGACCGGCCCGCCCGGCTCACCGTCGGAGTCGTCGGCGCCGGCCGGGTGGGCCCCGCCCTCGCCGCCTCCCTCCGGCTCGCGGGACACCGCCCCGTCGCCGTCTCGGCGGTCTCCGACGCCTCGCGGCGCCGCGCCGCCGCGCTCCTGCCGGACGTGCCGGTCGTGGAGCCCGCGCGCGTCCTCGCCCTCGCCGACCTGGTCCTGCTCACCGTCCCCGACGACGCCCTGCCCGGCCTGGTCGAAGGGCTCGCCGACACCGGGGCCGTACGGCCGGGACAGCTGCTCGTGCACACCTCCGGGCGGTACGGGGCGCGGGTCCTCGACCCCGCCCGCCGGGCCGGCGCCCTGCCGCTCGCCCTGCACCCCGCCATGACCTTCACCGGCACCGCCGTGGACGTGCAGCGGCTCGCCGGGTGCTCCTTCGGGGTGACCGCGCCCGAGGAGCTGCGGCTCGCCGCCGAGGCCCTGGTGATCGAGATGGGCGGCGAGCCCGAGTGGGTCGCCGAGGAGGCCCGCCCGCTCTACCACGCGGCCCTCGCCCTCGGCGCGAACCACCTGGTCACCCTGGTGGCCCAGTCGATGGAGCTGCTCCACAAGGCCGGGGTCGCCGCCCCCGACCGGATGCTCGGGCCCCTCCTGGGCGCCGCCCTCGACAACGCGCTGCGGTCCGGCGACGCGGCCCTGACCGGCCCCGTCGCGCGCGGGGACGCGGGCACGGTCGCCGCGCACGTGGCCGAGCTGCGCAAGCACGCGCCCGGGACCGTCACCGGTTACCTGGCGATGGCCCGCACGACCGCCGACCGGGCGCTCGCGCACGGCCTGCTCAAGCCCGAGCTGGCCGAGGACCTGCTGGGGGTGCTCGCCGAGACCCCGACGGGCGCGACCGGCCCGACCGGCACCACCGGGACCGCCGACGGGCCGCAAGGAGACGACCGATGAGCCTGCCCGCCCGCGACCACGACCGGACGCCTGCCGGGGCCTCCGCGCCGGCACGGGACACCACCCCCGCCGGGGCCTCCGCGCCCGCCGGGGCCTCCGCGCCTGCCGGGACCTCCGCGCCCGCAGGGGAAACCACCCCCGCCGGGACCTCCGCGCACGCCGGGGCCCCCGCCCCCACGGGAACCCCCGCCCCCTCCGCCCCCGCAGGGTCCTCCCCCGTCCCCGCAGGGACCCCCGCCCCCGGTCAAGACCGCTCCCCCGCCGACCGCCCCCGCCAGGCCGGCCTCGTCCCCACCGCCGAGGGGCTGCGCGACGCCGCCGCCCGGCGGGGCGCCCCCGGGCGCAACGCCGTGGTCATGACCATGGGCGCCCTCCACGAGGGCCACGCCACCCTGATCCGCGCCGCACGCGCGCGCGTGGGGGAGGACGGCTTCGTCGTCGTCACCGTCTTCGTCAACCCGCTCCAGTTCGGCGCGGGCGAGGACCTCGACCGCTACCCCCGCACCCTGGACGCCGACCTGGAGCTGGCCCTCGGCGCGGGCGCGAGCGTCGTCTTCGCGCCCTCCGTGGACGAGGTCTACCCGGGCGGCGAGCCGCAGGTCCGGGTCACCGCCGGACCCATGGGGGAACGGCTCGAAGGCGCCTCCCGGCCCGGCCACTTCGACGGCATGCTGACCGTCGTCGCCAAGCTGCTCCACCTCACCGCCCCCGACCTGGCCCTCTTCGGGCAGAAGGACGCCCAGCAGCTGGCCCTGATCCGGCGCATGGTCCGGGACCTGAACTTCCCGGTCGAGGTCGTCGGCGTGGAGACCGTCCGCGAGGAGGACGGCCTGGCCCTCTCCAGCCGCAACCGCTACCTGTCGGCCGGGGAGCGCCGGACCGCCCTCGCGCTGTCCCGCGCGCTGTTCGCCGGCCGGGAGCGCCTCGCCGCCCAGGAGGCGCTGCGCGCGCGGGCCGACGCCCTGCCGAACGGGCGGGACCGGGCCGGGAACCGGGCCGAGGCGCTCTCCCGGCTCGGCGAGGCCCGGGCCGCCGCCGACGCCCACGCGGTCGCGCAGGCCGCCGAGTGCGCCGGCGCCGGAGCCGTGCGCGCCGCCGCCCGCGCGGTCCTGGACGAGGCGGCGAAGGCGGAGCCGCCGCTGACCCTCGACTACCTGGCCCTGGTGGACCCGGCGGACTTCACCGAGGTCGCCGACGACCACGACGGCGAGGCGGTCCTCGCCGTCGCCGCGCGCGTGGGAAGCACGCGCCTCATCGACAACATCCCCCTGCGCTTCGGGCCCCCGAGCCCCGAATCCCCGACCCTCGGAGCCACCAAGTGACCGGAACACGGCTGCACGCCCCCGAGCCGGGCTGGGCCATCGACGCCGACGTGGTCGTGGTCGGCTCCGGCGTCGCCGGCCTGACCGCCGCCCTGCGCTGCACCGCCGCCGGGCTCCGTACGGTCGTCGTCACCAAGGCCTTGCTCGACGACGGCTCCACCCGCTGGGCCCAGGGCGGCATCGCCGCCGCGCTCGGCGAGGGCGACACCCCCGAGCAGCACCTCGACGACACCCTCGTGGCCGGTGCCGGGCTGTGCGACGAGCGCGCGGTGCGGACCCTGGTCACCGAGGGGCCGGACGCGGTCCGCCGGCTGATCGAGACCGGCGCCCACTTCGACACGACCTCCGGGGGCGAGATCGCGCTGACCCGCGAGGGCGGCCACCACCGCCGCCGGATCGCCCACGCGGGCGGGGACGCGACCGGCGCCGAGATCTCCCGCGCCCTGGTCGAGGCGATACGCGACCGGGGCGTGCACACCGTCGAGCACGCCCTCGTCCTGGACCTCCTGACGGACGCGGCGGGCCGTACGGCCGGGGTGACCCTGCACGTCATGGACGAGGGGCAGCACGACGGCGTCGGCGCCGTCCACGCCCCCGCGGTGGTCCTCGCCACCGGCGGCATGGGCCAGATCTTCTCCGCCACCACCAACCCGCCGGTCTCGACCGGCGACGGCGTGGCCCTCGCGCTGCGCGCCGGGGCCGAGGTCTCCGACCTGGAGTTCGTCCAGTTCCACCCGACCGTGCTCTTCCTGGGCGCGGGCGCCGAGGGCCAGCAGCCGCTGGTCTCCGAGGCGGTACGGGGCGAGGGCGCGCACCTGGTGGACGCGGACGGGGTCCGCTTCATGCTGGGGCAGCACGAGCTGGCCGAGCTGGCGCCCCGGGACGTCGTCGCCAAGGCGATCACGCGCCGGATGCGGGAGCAGGACGCCGAGCACATGTACCTCGACGCCCGGCACTTCGGGGCCGAGATGTGGGAGCGGCGCTTCCCGACGATCCTGGCCGCTTGCCGCGCCCACGGCATCGACCCGGTCACCGAGCCGATCCCGGTGGCCCCCGCCGCCCACTACGCCTCCGGCGGCGTCCGCACGGACCTGTATGGCCGGACCACCGTCCCCGGCCTGTACGCGTGCGGGGAGGTCGCCTGCACGGGCGTCCACGGCGCCAACCGGCTCGCCTCGAACTCGCTCCTGGAGGGCCTGGTCTTCGCCGAGCGGATCGCGGAGGACGTCGTCGAGAACGGACCGCACCGCGAGGGCACGCCGGTCCCGTCCGCCCCGCCGCGCGTGATGCCGGTGCTCAAGCCGGGCCTGCGCCCCGACCTCCAGCGGATCATGAGCGCGAACGCGGGCGTGCTGCGCTCCGGGGAGAGCCTGCGCAGGGCGGCCGCGGCCCTGGAGGAGCTGAGCGTCGACGCCGTCATGGACCACCTGGGCAAGAGCTCCGAGCCGTGCACGGAGGCCTGGGAGGCCGCCAACCTCCTGGAGGTCGCCGGCGCCCTGGTGACGGCCGCGCTCGCCCGCGAGGAGACCCGCGGCTGCCACTGGCGCGAGGACCGGCCCGAGCGCGACGACGCCGTCTGGCGCCGGCACCTGATCGTGAGCCGTGACTCCCACGGCCTTTTCGCCGCCCACCCCACCGCCGGCGCGGACTTCCCCTCCGTGACCGCCGAAGTCTCCAAGGAGCCGCAGTCGTGAGCACGCCCGAGGAAGCCCGTCCCGAGCCCGTGGACGTCCCCCTCATCCAGATCAGCACCTTCGAGTCGGCCCCCGGGGACGCCGAGGAGGCCGGCGGCTGCGGCGACGGCTGCGGCTGCGGCGACGAGGAGTTCGTGTGCGGGCTCGACCCGGCGCTGGCCGAACTGCTCGCCGGCGCCGGCCTCGACCCGGTCCAGGTGGAGGACATCGCCCACCTGGCGCTCGCCGAGGACCTCGACGGCGGGGTGGACGTGACGACCGTGGCGACCGTCCCCGAGGACGCCGTCGCCACCGCCGACTTCACCGCCCGCGAGGCCGGTGTGGTGGCCGGCCTGCGGGTCGCGGAGGCGGTCCTGTCGATCGTCTGCACCGACGCCTTCGAGGTCGAGCGGCACGTCGAGGACGGCGAGCGCGTCGAGGCCGGGCAGCAGCTCCTGAGCGTCACCGCCCGCACCCGCGACCTGCTCACCGGCGAGCGCAGCGCGCTCAACATCCTGTGCCGCCTCTCCGGCATCGCCACCGCCACGCGCGCGTGGGCGGACGCCCTGGAGGGCACGCGGGCCAAGGTCCGCGACACCCGCAAGACGACCCCGGGCCTGCGCGCCCTGGAGAAGTACGCGGTCCGCTGCGGCGGCGGCGTCAACCACCGCATGTCGCTGTCGGACGCGGCCCTGGTGAAGGACAACCACGTGGTGGCGGCCGGCGGCGTCGCGGAGGCCTTCAAGGCGGTGCGCGAGCTGTTCCCGGAGGTGCCGATCGAGGTCGAGGTCGACACGTTGCACCAGGTCCGCGAGGTCCTGGACGCGGGCGCCGACCTGATCCTGCTCGACAACTTCACCCCGGGCGAGACGGAGGAGGCCGTGGCGCTCGTCGCGGGCCGCGCCGTCCTGGAGTCCTCGGGCCGCCTCACCCTGGAGAACGCGGCGGCGTACGCGGCGACCGGTGTCGACTACCTGGCGGTCGGCGGCCTCACCCACTCCTCCCCGATCCTCGACATCGGCCTCGACCTGCGCGAGGTGCGGGCCTGATGCTGCTCACCATCGACGTCGGCAACACGCACACGGTCCTCGGCCTCTTCGACGGGGACGAGATCGTCGAGCACTGGCGGATCTCCACGGATCCGCGCCGGACCGCCGACGAGATGGCGGTCCTGCTCCAGGGCCTCATGGGCATGCACCCGCTGCTCGGCGTCGAGCTGGGCGACGGCATCGAGGGCATCGCGATCTGCGCGACGGTCCCCTCGGTCCTGCACGAGCTGCGCGAGGTCACCCGCCGGTACTACGGGGACGTCCCGGCGGTCCTGGTGGAGCCGGGCGTCAAGACGGGCGTCCCGGTCATCACCGACAACCCGAAGGAGGTCGGCGCGGACCGCGTCATCAACGCGGCCGCGGCGGTCGAGCTGTACGGCGGCCCGGCGATCGTCGTGGACTTCGGCACGGCGACGACGTACGACGCGGTCACCGCGCGCGGGGAGTACGCGGGCGGGGCCATCGCGCCGGGCATCGAGATCTCGGTGGAGGCGCTCGGCGTGCGCGGGGCGATGCTCCGCAAGATCGAGCTGGCCCGCCCGCGGAACGTGATCGGCAAGAACACGGTCGAGGCGATGCAGTCCGGCATCATCTACGGCTACGCGGGCCAGGTGGACGGCGTGGTGGCCCGGATGAAGCGCGAGCTGGTCGGCCCGAAGGGCGACCCGGACGACGTGACCGTGATCGCGACGGGCGGCCTGGCCCCGATGGTCCTCGGCGAGTCCACGGAGATCGACGAGCACGAGCCCTGGCTGACCCTGATCGGCCTACGCCTGGTGTACGAGCGGAACGTCTCGCGCGCGTAGCCCGCGCGGCCGCCCCTCCCGGAGAGGGGGGCGGCCGTACGGACGGAGGGCCCGCACCGCCGAACGGCTGCCGCCCGGCGCGCCGTAATGATCCTTAAGCGGAAATTGTCCGATTAGCGCGTACCGTCGGCCCATGCCCACGCCATACGGATCCCGTGGCGGCATGGCGTTCAGCGCGGACGAGCTGCGTGTGCTCCGCCGCGCCCTTGCCATCGCCCTCCAGCCCGCCCCCCTTCAGGACGAGGACGTCCAGGACTGCCTGCGCCTGGCCGAATCCGTGGACGAGGCGGTACGCGAGGCCGGTCGGCTGCGCGCCTTCCTCCTCGCCGACCTGGTCCGCTACCGCGAGGCCCTGCCGGGCTCCCTCGGCGGCTACCTGGAGCTCCTCCGGGACGCGCTGGCCGCCGGGTACGACCCCGGGGCCGACGACCTCGCCGCCCTGCGGGCCCTGCGCCGCAACCCCGCCGCCGCCGAGCTGCTCGCCCGCTGCCAGGGCCTCGCCGAACGCTCCGTACGCGCGCGCCTGGCCCGGGTCGTCCAGGCCACCGCCCCCGCCGCCGACCGCGCCTCCAGGGCCCGGCTCCTCGCCCTGCCCGGCGGACGCGCGGCGGCCGACGAGCCCAGGCCCACCCCGCCCGTCCCGGCGGAGCGCCCGGTGCCCAAGCCCTCCGAGGTGTTCCCGCCGCGCCGGCGGCCCGTTCCCCCGCCCCCGCCCGAGGAGCGGGCCGCCGGATAGCTACCCTGGTCGCCATGGAATACGTATCCGCGCTCCTGCCCCCCGTCGTGATGGCCGCGTTCTTCATCGCCCTCGTCGTCACGATCGTCAAGAGCCAGGGCGGTCCGAACAAGGCCAAGGAGGACGCGGCCGTCGACGCCGCCCTCGCCCGCACCGAGGCGGCCCGGCAGCCGGACGGTTCCGCCTCCTGACCCCGCCGGGGTTCCGCACCACCGGGGACGTACGGCCTCACGAGGTCGTGCGTCCTTTTTGCTTGCCCCGGATCGGTTTCGCGCTGTTTCGCTCCGTTTTCCGGCGTCGATCGACCCTTACCGGCGTTTCGCGCACTATGGTGGCGCTGTGCCCCGTCCTTTGGGAGAGCTCGAAGACGCCGTCATGACGCGCGTGTGGCAATGGAACCGCCCGGTGACCGTCCGGGAAGTTCTGGAGGACCTCCAGCGGGAACGGTCCATCGCCTACACCACCGTCATGACCGTCATGGACAATCTCCACCAGAAGGGCTGGGTCCGCAGGGAAGTCGAAGGCCGCGCCTATCGCTATACGGCGGTCTCCACCCGCGCCGCCTACGCGGCCGCACTGATGAACGAGGCCTGGAGCCGCAGCGACAATCCCGCCGCCGCCCTCGTCGCCTTCTTCGGGATGATGTCCCCGGAGCAGCGCGAAGCGCTCGACGACGCCATTCGGATCGTCCAGCGGGACACCCCGCTCCCCGGACCCCTGCCCGCCCCGCCCCGGGAGGGCGGCGGGGAAACCGGGTCCGAAGGGCGATAACGTCCCCCCATGCCGCCATCCGACTCCCCGGCCGCCTCTCCGGCCCACACCAGAGCCGTCACCGTACGCAGGGCCCGCACCAGCGACGTCGCGGCCGTCCGCCGACTCGTCGACCCTTTCGTCCGGCGCGGCATCCTGCTCGACAAGGCGACCGTGACGCTTTACGAGTCCATCCAGGAGTTCTGGGTGGCGGAACGCGACGAGGACGCCGCCGTCGTCGGCTGCGGCGCGCTCCACGTGATGTGGGAAGACCTCGCCGAAGTGCGCACGCTCGCCGTCGATCCCGAGTTCAGGGGAGCCGGCGTGGGACATCAGGTGCTCGACAAGTTGTTGCACACCGCCCGATGGCTCGGGGTGCGGCGGGTATTCTGCCTGACCTTCGAAGTCGACTTCTTCACGAAGCACGGCTTCGTCGAGATCGGCGAGACACCGGTCGACGGAGATGTCTACAGCGAGCTCCTGCGTTCCTATGACGAGGGAGTAGCGGAGTTCCTCGGTCTCGAACGAGTGAAGCCGAACACCTTGGGCAACAGCCGGATGCTTCTGCACCTCTGACCCGGAAGCGACCGAACCGGACCCGTACCGGTCCGGGAACGACGCCCCGAACCCGTACGGAAGCCCCCGGGGAACCCCGCCCGGAACCCTATGTCCGAATCGCGCACGTTTCCCGCGCCGTCGGGGTTCTGAACCTCTCCCAGGGGTTTGTGTTTTCCCGGGAAAAGCGGTTTCCTTTCCGCGTACTGCATTTTCGATGAAAGGAAATCCGGTGGCACAGAAGGTTCAGGTCCTTCTTGTCGACGACCTCGACGGCGTCGAGGCGGACGAGACCGTGACGTTCGCGCTGGACGGCAAGACCTACGAGATCGACCTCACCACCGCCAACGCGGAAAAGCTCCGCGGTCTGCTCGAGCCGTACACCAGGAGCGGTCGGCGCACCGGTGGCCGCACCACCGGCGGTCGCGGCAAGGGCCGCGCCGCGGCGACGGGCAGCCCCGACACCGCGAAGATCCGCGCGTGGGCCAAGGAGAACGGCTACGAGGTCAACGACCGCGGCCGCGTGCCCGCCACCGTGAAGGCGGCCTACGAGGACGCGAACCGCTGAGGCGGCAGCTGCTGAGCCACCGGCCCCCGGGCCCGGGCACTCAGCAGCCGCACCCGGTGGCACTCGCCGGCGGCGGCGGACACGAGCCGCACCAGGCAGGGGGCGCCCCCTCCGCCCCACGGCGCGCCCCGCAGGGCCGGGAGCGAGGGCTCGACCTCGCGGCCCGGCACGGGGGCCCGCAGCCACACCGCGGCGTCCGGCGCGCCGGAGCCGCCCCGCCCCGGGGGAAGGGGCGCGGTCATCCGGCCGCCGGCCCCGAGCGCCGAGAGGTCCAGGGCGATCCCGCCCCACTCCAGCCAGTCGAGCAGCCCCGGCAGCTCCTCCGCGCTCCCCGCGGCCACGAGCAGCCGCATCCGGGACCCGGCCAGGGCCACCGGACCGGTCGCCGCGCCCACCCGGCGCAGGACGCCCCGGCCGGCCGCGGCGGGCAGCTCCAGGACGTCGAAGCGCTCCCCCGTGACCAGCGCCACCGGCGGGCCCGCCACCGTCGCCCAGCCGAGCCCTTCCTCGTACCACCGCGCCGGGCCGTCGTCGAGCGGCGCGCGGGGGGACGGAACGATCGGGGCCATGCCGGGGGAACTCCCGCGAGGGCGTCTTGGTTACGCCCCCGGAGCGGCCCCGCACCCGCCGCGCGGTGACGCACGGTCCCCCGCCGGACGCGCGAGGTGTCCGGGATGGGGTGTACGAGTGCATTCGGGCGCGCAAGGGTGTTCGCTGGTAGCGGAGGGAACCGGGGTGCGCGGCATGGAGTGTCGGTGCTTACGGGTAAGACATTCCTAGTGGAGAGGGGTGACCTCGCGGGCTTCGGCGTCTCACGTTCGCCATCGGCGTACAGAAGGCACGGGTAACCACTTGGCCTGCGGGAACATCGTCTCGCACCATCGGGTTGGAGCATTTGTCGGCTGTTCGGCAGCAGGTCTCCCCACGGACAAGGGGGTGATCCGGACGGATGTCGGCAGTTGGAATGAGCGGTCCCCGCTTGCGGGACTAAGCTGCGGAAGGACAGGGAGGGGATCGACCCCTAACTGACTGACCGCTCTGAGGAGCGATTAACGATGTTCGAGAGGTTCACCGACCGCGCGCGGCGGGTTGTCGTCCTGGCTCAGGAAGAAGCCCGGATGCTCAACCACAACTACATCGGCACCGAGCACATCCTTCTGGGCCTTATCCACGAGGGTGAGGGTGTCGCCGCTAAGGCCCTGGAGAGCCTCGGGATTTCGCTCGAGGCGGTCCGCCAGCAGGTGGAGGAGATCATCGGCCAGGGCCAGCAGGCCCCGTCCGGGCACATCCCCTTCACCCCTCGTGCCAAGAAGGTCCTGGAGCTGTCGCTCCGGGAGGCCCTCCAGCTCGGCCACAACTACATCGGCACCGAGCACATCCTGCTCGGCCTGATCCGCGAGGGCGAGGGCGTCGCCGCCCAGGTCCTCGTGAAGCTGGGCGCCGATCTCAACCGGGTCCGGCAGCAGGTCATCCAGCTGCTCTCCGGCTACCAGGGCAAGGAAGCCGCCACGGCCGGCGGTCCTGCCGAGGGCACCCCCTCGACGTCCCTGGTCCTCGACCAGTTCGGCCGCAACCTCACCCAGGCGGCCCGCGAATCCAAGCTCGACCCGGTCATCGGGCGCGAGAAGGAGATCGAGCGGGTCATGCAGGTGCTGTCCCGCCGCACCAAGAACAACCCGGTGCTCATCGGCGAGCCCGGCGTCGGCAAGACCGCCGTCGTCGAGGGCCTGGCCCAGGCCATCGTCAAGGGCGAGGTGCCCGAGACCCTCAAGGACAAGCACCTCTACACCCTGGACCTCGGCGCCCTGGTCGCCGGCTCCCGCTACCGCGGTGACTTCGAGGAGCGCCTGAAGAAGGTCCTCAAGGAGATCCGCACCCGCGGCGACATCATCCTGTTCATCGACGAGCTCCACACCCTCGTGGGTGCGGGCGCCGCCGAGGGCGCGATCGACGCCGCCAGCATCCTCAAGCCGATGCTGGCCCGCGGTGAGCTCCAGACCATCGGCGCCACCACGCTCGACGAGTACCGGAAGTACCTGGAGAAGGACGCGGCCCTGGAGCGCCGCTTCCAGCCCATCCAGGTCGCCGAGCCGTCGCTGCCGCACACCATCGAGATCCTCAAGGGCCTGCGCGACCGGTACGAGGCCCACCACCGGGTCTCCATCACCGACGAGGCCCTCGTCCAGGCCGCGACCCTGGCCGACCGGTACATCTCGGACCGCTTCCTGCCGGACAAGGCGATCGACCTGATCGACGAGGCCGGTTCCCGGATGCGCATCCGCCGGATGACCGCGCCGCCGGACCTCCGCGAGTTCGACGAGAAGATCGCCGGCGTCCGCCGCGACAAGGAGTCCGCGATCGACTCGCAGGACTTCGAGAAGGCGGCGTCCCTGCGCGACAAGGAGAAGCAGCTCCTCGCCGCGAAGGCCAAGCGCGAGAAGGAGTGGAAGGCCGGCGACATGGACGTCGTCGCCGAGGTCGACGGCGAGCTGATCGCCGAGGTCCTCGCGACCGCCACCGGCATTCCGGTCTTCAAGCTGACCGAGGAGGAGTCCTCGCGTCTGCTGCGCATGGAGGACGAGCTCCACAAGCGCGTCATCGGCCAGAAGGACGCCGTCATCGGTCTTTCGCGGGCGATCCGCCGTACGCGGGCCGGTCTGAAGGACCCGAAGCGTCCCGGTGGCTCGTTCATCTTCGCCGGTCCGTCCGGTGTCGGTAAGACCGAGCTGTCGAAGGCCCTCGCCGAATTCCTCTTCGGTGACGAGGACGCGATGATCTCCCTCGACATGTCGGAGTTCAGCGAGAAGCACACGGTTTCCCGTCTCTTCGGTTCGCCGCCCGGATACGTCGGCTACGAAGAGGGCGGCCAGCTCACCGAGAAGGTGCGCCGCAAGCCGTTCTCCGTCGTCCTCTTCGACGAGGTCGAGAAGGCCCACCCCGATATCTTCAATTCCCTTCTCCAGATCCTGGAGGACGGTCGCCTGACCGACTCCCAGGGCCGGGTCGTGGACTTCAAGAACACGGTCATCATCATGACGACCAACCTCGGGACCAGGGACATCTCGAAGGGCTTCAACCTGGGCTTCGCGGCCCAGGGCGACACGAAGTCCAACTACGAGCGGATGAAGGCGAAGGTCAGCGACGAGCTGAAGCAGCACTTCCGCCCGGAGTTCCTCAACCGTGTGGACGACATCATCGTCTTCCCGCAGCTGACGCAGGACGACATCCTCCAGATCGTCGACCTGATGATCAGCCGCGTGGACGAGCGCCTGAAGGACCGGGACATGGGCATCGAGCTCTCCCAGTCCGCGAAGGAGCTGCTCGCCAAGAAGGGTTACGACCCGGTGATGGGCGCCCGGCCGCTGCGCCGGACGATCCAGCGCGAGATCGAGGACACGCTCTCGGAGAAGATCCTCTTCGGCGAGCTGCGCCCCGGTCACATCGTGGTCGTGGACACGGAGGGCGAGGGCGAGGAGCGCAAGTTCACCTTCCGCGGCGAGGAGAAGTCGGCCCTGCCGGACGTCCCGCCGGTCGAGGCGGCGGGCGGCCCCGGGCCGAACCTGTCCAAGGACGCGTGACGCTGCGCTGGGCCTGTAGCGCGTAGTCGAGGGGCGGCCCCGGAACCCGAACGGTTCCGGGGCCGCCCCTCGTGCGTTCAGAGGACGGTGACCTCGACGTGGGGCGGGAGGTGCTCGGTGCCGACCGCGGATCCGACGACCCTCACCTTCTTCAGGCGGGGCAGGGAGGCGAGCGGTGCCAGGTCCACCGCGTCCTCGGAGCCGTACAGGTGCACTTCGACGTCCTGGAGCCGGGCGTCCCGGGGCATGAGCGGGAATTCGTACTGCGTGTCGAAGCACTCCAGGACCAGGCCGACCGGGTCGCACAAAGACAGGAGTTCGGCCGCCCGGTGGCCGGAGACCAGGCTCTCGATGCCCAGGAGCGGGGGCGTCAGGCCGAGGCGGATCATTTCCTCGGCCTGGTCGTCGGAGCGGACGGTGAAGACGAGGTCGCTCGGATCGAGCTGTGCCACGATCTCCTCGGCGTAGGAGCGCGGATCGAAGCGGAACCACGACCAGACGAGCTGCGAGCGGACCGCCAGGCTCGGATGGCGTGTGAAGCGGGCCAGGTAGACGAGGGCCGCGTCGGTCGGCACGTGGGACGCGGTGACCACGGAGTGGAACGCCTCGGTGGTGGTCAGTTCCTCCGGGCCGCCCAGCAGCCCCAGGACCAGCGGGCCGACCTCCGCCAGTTGCCGGGCCTCGTCGGGGTCGCGCGGCGGGATCACCTCCCCCGTCCTCCGCAGCACCTCCCCCCGGATCTCCGGGGACACCTCCGTCGCGTGGTCCAGCGCCGTCGCCGCCAGCAGGGTGAGCCGCAGCCGCACCCGGCGGTCCCCGGCCGCGTCCGCCGCCGACAGCAGCTCCCGCAGGACCTCCGCGCACTCGCGCGGCCGGGCGTGGCCGACCGCCATGCGGATCACGTCCTCCCACTGGTCGTCGGCGGCGTGGCGGACGAGGACGCCGATGTCCCAGTGGTCCACGAGGGCCTTCGCCGCCAGGTAGTCCTGGAAGGTGCGGTGGACGAACTCGACGGTGTCGGCCGTGGGCTCGCGCAGGAGGCCGCTGCGGTGCAGGAGGTGGGTGAAGACCCGGTCCGGGGGGTACGCCGAGGCGTCCGGGACCGCCGGGACGGCCTCGGCGACGAGCGACGCGGCGCGGTCGCGGTCCATCTGCGTGCGCCCGTTCAGCGTCAGCCAGTACGCCAGGCGCTGGACCAGCTGGATCTGCGGGGCCTCGTCCAGGACGAGGCCGGTCGGGGCGCCCATGTCCCGTTCGCGGTCCCGCCGGGACAGGAGCAGGGGCAGGGCCGCCTCGTAGAGCGCCTTGCGGCCCCGGGGCAGGAAGCCGCGCCGGTCGCGGTGGAGGGCGCAGATCAGACCGCACATCAGGGGGTTGGTGGCGAGCTGGGCCACGTGCTCGGCGGTGCGCAGGGAGTCCAGGAGCGGCTGTTCGTACCCGGCGGCGTCCGGTCCGGCGGCCCGGTGCCAGCGGCGGACGAAGGTGGTGACCTCCGTGCGGGCCATGGGCGCGAGGGCCAGTTCGGTGAAGCCGTCCGGGGCCAGCCAGTCGTCCCGTACGGCGGTGGGGCGCGAGGTGACGAGCCAGCGGTTGCCCTCGTACGCGCCGAGGAGGTCGCGCAGCCACTCGCGGGCCCGGCCGCGCTCGGCCTCGGGGATCTCGTCGATGCCGTCGGCCAGGACCAGGCCCCGGCCGGCCGCGAGGACCCGGTCGGTCCAGCCGTCGGGCGGGGTGAGCGGGCAGCCGGCGGCGGGCAGGAAGCGGTCGGGGGAGGGCAGCCGCTCGCCGTGGCGGGTGAGGGTGCGCAGGGGCAGGACGAAGGGGACGCGGCCCCGGAGGTACGCCATGCCCTCGGGCCGGTCCTCGTTCGCCGCCGAGACCGTCAGCCACTGGACGAGGGTGGTCTTGCCGGAGCCCGCGAGGCCGCGCAGGAGGACCTTGTCGTGGCGGGCGAGGGCGAGGTCGGCGCGGACGGAGGGCTGTTCCCGCTGCCGTGCGGAGGTCTCGGGCGTGCCCTCCCCGCCGGTCGCCTCCAGGGACAGGTACGCCATGTCCAGCGGCCACTCGTCCGGTGAGTGGTGCAGGTCGACGCCGTAGATGGTCAGGCGGCCGTGCTTCCTGGCGAGGTGGGCCAGGTAGCGGCGCTCGAAGGCCGCGTCCTCGCTCCCGGGCGCCGGGACGCGGGTGAGGACGGCGTCGACCCGGGCGAGGAGTTCCGCCTGGGCGCGGGTCTGCTCCACCAGGCTGCGGGCGATGAAGGTGGAGCGCCGGGTGAAGAACTCCAGGATGTGGAGGCAGGCCCACTCGGTCATGGTCTCCAGGTAGAGGACCGAGTCGGTGGAGAGGCCGTCGGGGGCCGGGGCGGCGGCCCGCAGCCGGCGGGCGAGGTCGCGGGGGCCGAGGCGGACGGCCTGGACGTCGTCCATGTCGAGGTCGCCGAGGGCCAGCAGGTTCGCGGCGAGGGCGTCGGTGACGGCCCCGGTCTCGTCGGCGGGGAAGGGCGGCTCCCCGGTCCCCCGCCGGGAGCGCTCGACCAGGGTGGCGGCGAGCCCGCGGACGTCCTTCTCGGTGAGGGTGCGCTTCTCGCCCCGGAAGGAGACGAGGCCGGAGAGCCGGACCTCGGCGTCCTTGGGGACGAGGCCCGCTCCGGGGCCCTCGCTCGCGAGGAGCTTCTTCAGGAGCGGTCCTATCGCGGCCGAGGCGAGGCGTGTGCCGATGAGCGCCGGTTCCATGGTGACCCCCTGTGTTTCCGTGGAGCGGTCAGCGTAGTGGGGGAGGGGCCGGGACGGGGGCCGGGGGTGTGACCCGGGCCGCTTTCCGAGGCCTTTTCCACGTGCGGGAGCCCCTTTCAGTGGTCCCCGTCACGTGACCCAGGCCGCATTCGGAATGCCTTTCCGAGTGACCCAGGTCCCATCCGGAAGGGCCCCCGGGTGACAAGGCGCACAGGGGTTTCGAGGGGTACTAACCGGAATAGTGGCAAACATTGCCGTTTATTTCGGACATACGGGTACGAAGCGGGGGGTCGGAGGGCCCGTCCGGTCCCGGGCCGTGCCCGGACCGGCCTCCTGGGCGGTCCGGGACCCCGAGACATGCGGTTAAACCGGTTTTCTTGGGCCGATATGTCCGATTTCGAAGCCCCCGCCCCTGGTCGTCAAGACCTGAACTTCTTCCGTGATCGCTACGACGTCATGTCGTAGATGGGGTGTTTTGGGATGACTGGGGGTCCGGGTTACCAAAGATGAGCAAGCCCGACGCCGCAGCGAAAGCGCGTCGGGTCCCGTACTCCCCGGAGGTTTTCCCCCGTATGTCGAAGCGCGTTATGAACCCCGCCACCCGTGTCGCCGCCGTCGCTCTCGCCACTGCCGGCCTGGGGGCGTCGCTGGTGGCCGGAGCAGGGTCCGCCTTCGCCGCCGAGGGCAAGGCCGTCGTCCCGACCGCCGCGACCGCGTCCGCCGCCGTCGCCGCCCAGGCCGAGACCCAGGCGCACCTCGCCGCCCAGGTGAAGGCCGCCGCCGCGAAGAAGACCGTCGCCGTCAAGGCCACCGCCGTGAAGGCGACCGCCACCAAGAAGGCCCCGGCCTGGGTGAAGCCGGTCAGCTCCTACACCCTCAGCGCCAGCTTCAACCAGGGCGGCGCCATGTGGGCCCACAAGCACTCCGGCCAGGACTTCGCCGTTCCGGTCGGCACCCCGGTCAAGGCCGCCGGCGCCGGCACCGTCGTGAAGGCCGGCCCGTACGGCGGCGGCGACGGCCCCGCGTACGGCAACGCCATCGTGATCAAGCACGCCAACGGCAAGTACTCGCAGTACGCCCACCTGTCGAAGATCCAGGTCAAGATCGGCCAGAAGGTCGGCGCCGGTCAGCGCATCGCCCTCTCGGGCAACACCGGCAACTCCTCCGGCCCCCACCTGCACTTCGAGATCCGCACCACCCCGAACTACGGCTCCGCCGTGAACCCGGCCGCCTTCCTGCGCGCCCACGGCGTCGGCATCTGATCCGCCGAACCCGCTGTGAACCTATGAGGCCCGGTGGGCCTCGTCGATGAGATCGAGGGCGACCTCGAGGACGGCTTCGTGCTTCTCCTCGGGGTCGCCCTCGACGTTCGGCATGAAGAACGTGCCCGCGTGGAGCGTGAAGATCGCGCTGACGCAGCGGACCTTCTCCTTGACGGGGAAGTCGTCGTCGTACAGCAGGCCGGTCAGCGCCATCATGCGCTCCTTGAAGGTGAGCCCGACGCTCAGCTCGCGCACGGCGGCCTGGTTCTCCTGCATGAAGCGGAAGAGCGGCGCCGCCGCGAGCAGGGCCACCTGGTAGCGGCGCACGATCTCCCGCTTGGTCTCGATCGTGCGCGGCTGCTTCCCGGCCCAGTCGATCAGCTCGTCCATCGGCCTGGTCAGGTCCTGGAAGATCCCGATCAGGATGTCTTCCTTGGTCTTGAAGTGGTAGTAGAGCGCCGCCTTGGTCACGTCGAGGCGTTCCGCGATCTCGCGCAGGGAGGTCTTCTCGTAGCCCTGCTCCGCGAAGAGTTCGAGGGCCACGTCCTGGATGCGCTGACGGGTGTTGCCTCGGGCCATGGGGGCGCCCTCCACTTTCCAAAGAACTTACTTGACGACCGGCAAGTTACGGGCCTACCGTCCCTCAGTGTAGTAACTAGCCGGGCGGCAAGTAAGGGAATGGCATGGCGACGCAACAGAACGTTCAAACGGAAGAGGGGGCGGCACCGCCGGCGCGCAGCGTCCGTGTCGTCCTGCTCGCCCTCATGATCGCGATGCTCCTCGCGATGCTGGACAACATGATCATCGGCACCGCGATGCCGACGATCGTCGGCGAGCTCGGCGGCCTGGAACACCTCTCCTGGGTCGTCACCGCCTACACCCTGGCCACCGCCGCCTCCACCCCCCTCTGGGGCAAGCTCGGCGACATGTTCGGCCGCAAGGGCGTCTTCCTCACCTCGATCGTGATCTTCCTGATCGGCTCGGCGCTCAGCGGCATGGCCCAGGACATGGGCCAGCTCATCGGCTTCCGCGCGGTCCAGGGCCTCGGCGCCGGCGGCCTCATGGTCGGCGTCATGGCGATCATCGGCGACCTCATCCCGCCCCGCGAGCGCGGCAAGTACCAGGGCATGATGGCCGGCGTGATGGCCCTCGCCATGATCGGCGGCCCCCTCGTCGGCGGCACCATCACCGACCACTGGGGCTGGCGCTGGTCCTTCTACATCAACCTGCCGCTCGGCGCCGTCGCCCTCGCCATGGTCACCACCGTCCTGCACCTGCCGAAGAAGCCGCGGAGCACGGACACCCGGATCGACTTCGCCGGCGCCGCGCTGCTGACCGCCGGCATCACCGCGATCGTCCTGGTCACCACCTGGGGCGGCACCGAGTACGCCTGGAGTTCGGCCACCATCGTCGGCCTCGCCGTCGGCGGCGTCCTCGCCCTCCTCGCCTTCCTGTGGGTGGAGACCCGGGCGAGCGACCCGATCGTGCCGCTGCACATCTTCCGCAGCCGCAACTTCACCCTGATGTCCCTGATCGGCTTCGTCGCCGGCTTCGTGATGTTCGGCGCGGTCCTCTACCTGCCGCTCTTCCAGCAGTCCGTCCAGGGCGCCTCCGCCACCAACTCCGGACTGCTCCTCCTGCCGATGCTGCTCTCGATGATGGTCGTCTCGCTGGTCGCGGGCCGGGTCACCACCAGCACCGGCAAGTACAAGGCCTTCCCCATCGCGGGCGGGGCCCTCATGACGGCCGGCCTCTTCCTGCTCTCCACCATGGACACCGGCACCTCACGGCTGGTCTCCGGGATCTGGATGGCCGTCCTCGGCGCCGGCATGGGCTTCCTCATGCAGATCACCATGCTGGTCGCCCAGAACAGCGTGGAGATGAAGGACATGGGCGTCGCCTCCTCCTCCACCACCCTCTTCCGGACGCTCGGCTCCTCCTTCGGCGTCGCGATCATGGGCGCGCTCTTCACCTCCCGCGTCCAGGACGAGATGGCCGCCCGGGGCGGGTCGGAGCTGACGGCGCGGACCGCCCAGCTCGACGCGGCGAGCCTCGCCAAGCTCCCGGCCCAGCTCCGCGAGGCCTATCAGCACGCGGTCGCCGCCGGCACCCACGGCGCCTTCCTGCTCGCCGCGGCGGTCGCCGTCCTCTCCTTCGCCCTCGCCCTCTTCGTCAAGGAGGTGGCGCTGCGGGGCGCGGGCCCGGAGGCCGCGCAGGAGCCCGCCGACGGCGGTGCGGCGAAGGTGTCCGAGAAGGTCTGAGACGCGCGCGCACGACGGTGGGGCCGGGTCCCGGAGAAGGGGCCCGGCCCCGCTGCCGCACCGGAGGACCGCTACTGCTCCGGCAGCCGCAGGACGGGAAAGCTGCCCGTGTTCGTCGGCGCGTGGTCCGGGAGCCACAGGACCGCGATGGCCCCGCCCACCCCGTTCGGCGCCGCCTCGGAGGCCACGTTCCGGAAGGTCAGCCGGGCGCCCAGGACCCGGGCCTGACCCGACGCGATCGTCAGGCCCAGACCGTGGCCCTGGCCCGCGCGGTCGCTCGACCCCGTGCGGAACCGGCTCGGGCCCTCCCTGAGCAGGGTCTCGGGGAACCCCGGACCGTGGTCGCGGACGCGCACCACCCGGCCCTCCACCGTCACCTCCACCGGCGGCCTCCCGTGCTTGGCCGCGTTGGCGAGGAGATTGCCCAGGACGCGTTCGAGCCGGCGCGGGTCGGTGTTCACCCAGGAGTCGTGCACGACCCGGACGACGACCTCGGGGTCCAGGGTCCGCACCCGCCGCTCCACGAACTCCCCGAGCGCGATCTCCTGGAGCTCGGCCCGCTCCGACGCGCTGTCCAGCCGGGCCACCTCCAGGACGTCCTCGACCAGCGTCCGCATCGCCTGCGCCCGGTCCCGCACCAGCTCCGTCGGACGCCCCGGCGGCAGCAGCTCGGCCGCCGTGAGCAGCCCCGTGACGGGGGTCCGCAGCTCGTGCGCGATGTCCGCGGTGACCCGCCGCTCGGCCTCGATCCGCTCGTTCAGGGCGTCGGTCAGGGCGTCCACCGCCCACGCCAGATCGTCCGTCTCGTCCCGTACGACCCCGCCCACGGCCTCCCGCACCCGCACCTCCGTGTTGCCCTGGGCGACCCGGCCGGCCGCGACGGCCGCCTTCCGCAGCCGCCGCGAGAGCCGGCCGCCGATGAGCACGCCGAGCGCGCACCCGCCGAAGACCACCGAGACCGAGCCGATGACGAGCGCCCGGTCCAGATCGCCCATGATCTTCGCGCTGCGGTCGGCGAAGGGGATGTGCAGCGACAGGACGTCGCCGTTGGCGAGCGGCACGGCCGCCCACACGTCGGGCGGACCGCCGTGCCGGTGCTCCTGCACGTACGTGCCGCGCCGGTTGTCCCGCATCAGCCGGTCGAGCTGGTGCGGCAGGGCCGGGTCGTTGATCTTGGTGCCGAAGCGGGGCTCCTTCGGCTTCGACGTCTCGTACAGCCGCTGCGCGAAGAGCAGCCGCTCCATCTGCACCTCGCGCGCGTTGTCGAGCATCGAGATGCGGGCGGCGTTGTGCACGACCACGCTCAGGGTGACCGCGATGAGGGCGCCGACCGCCGCGATGGCGACGGCGATCTTCCAGCGGACCCCGGTGCGCAGGGGGAACGGCCTCACCCGCCCTGGCCCCGGAGCTTGTAGCCGAAGCCGCGCACGGTCTCGATCCTGTCCTGGCCGATCTTGGCCCGCAGCCGCTGCACGTGCACGTCCACGACCCGGGTGTCGCCGCCCCAGCCGTAGTCCCAGACCCGCTCCAGGAGCTTGTCCCGGGACAGCACGGTGCCGGGCGCGGACGAGAACTCCAGGAGCAGCCGCATCTCGGTCGGGGTCAGCGCCACCGGCGCCCCGCCCCTCCTGACCTCCATGCCCTCGGTGTCGACCTCCAGGTCCCCGAAGACCAGCAGCCCGCCGTCCGCGGGCCCGTCCCCGGCCTCGCCGCCGCCCGCGTGCCCGAAGCGGCGCAGCACGGCCCGGATGCGGGCCATCAGGACCGAGCCGTCGAAGGGCTTGGTCACGTAGTCGTCCGCCCCGGCCTCCAGGCCGAGGACGACGTCGATGGAGTCGGCGCGCGCCGACAGCATGATCACCGGGACCGTCGACTCGTCGCGGATGCGGCGGCAGAGGCTGACGCCGTCCATGCCCGGCAGCATCACGTCGAGCAGGGCGATGTCCGGCCGCCGCGCCCGGAAGGAGTCCAGGCCGGAGAGGCCGTCGGGCATGGCCGTGACCCGGAAGCCGTCCCGCTCCAGGGCGAGCTGGGTGGCCTCACGGATGACGTCGTCGTCCTCGACGAACAGGACATGGGTTTCGGCCATCGTGGGGTTCCTTCGGGGTCGTGCGCTTTCCGGGTCTCTTCGGGCCCGGGTCTCTTTGAGTACGGGTCTCTTCGGGTGCGTGTCTCTTCGGGGACGGGTCAGCCCGCGGGGGGCTCGCTGGGCGCGGGCTCCAGGCCCTCGCCCTCGCCGACCGACCGGCTGTAGTCGTTGTGGACCCAGTCGTGCTGGGTGAACCGGTTGCCCGACCAGCGGTAGGTGATCACGTCCTCGCCCGAGGGGTACGCGACCGGGTCGCCCTCCGCGTACACCTGCTTGGTGACGATCAGGTCGCCCCGGTCGATCGTGGCGTACACCCCCGCGTCCTCGGCCCCGAAGACGTTCTCGTACCCGTCGCTCGCGTTGCGGTAGACGTACGTGCCGATGCCGATGCCGTCACCGCAGGTCATCACGTTGACGACGACGTCGGGGGCGGGCGCGTTCGTGAGGTTGCCGTACGAGGCGTCCACCGGGTACGAGTCCGCCGCGCACGGCTTCAGGTCGGCCTTGAACCGCTTGCCGAGCTTCGGATCGGCCTTGAGCAGCTCGATCGGGTCCACCCGCTCCGCCGGCCGGGGGCCCGAGCCGGCCGAGGGGGCGTCGGAGGTGGGGGCGGCCGCGGCGACCTCGTCCGTACGGGCCGCGCCCTCGTCGCGGGAGCCCGTGCCGCCGGTGGAGCAGGCGGCCAGGGAGAGGCCGACGGCGACGAGTCCGGCGGCCGCCGTGGCACCCGCCGCCCTGGCGGCACGCCGAGGGCGGCGACGCCCGGCGGAGAGCCGGTCGCCGCCGCCGGAACCGGGGCCGTCGTCGGGGCCGGGCCCTTCGAAGCCGGGGCCGCCGTGTCTTCCGCCGTCGGCCTCGTCGTCGGGTCCGCCGTCTATGCCGCGCACCGCTCCCGCCCCCCTTCGTCGCCTCGCACGGTCGTCCGCTCCCCGGTCCGCCCCAGGGCGCGGGCGTCGAGGTCGCGGCTCTCCAGCTCCTGCCGGAGCCGGGCGAGCGCGCGGTGGAGCGTGGACTTCACCGTACCGGTCGACATGCCGAGCGCCGCCGCCGTCTCCTCCGTGCTCATCTGCTCCCAGTGGCGCAGGACGACGACGCTGCGCTGCTTCGGCGCGAGCACCTTCAGGACGTCCATCAGGAGGGCCCGGTCGGCGTGCTGCTCGGTCGCGTCGGCCACGCTCGCGTCGGGCAGCTGCTCGGTCGGGACCTCTTCGAGCTTGCGGGAGCGCCACCACTCGGTCCGGGTGTTGATCATGACCCGGCGCAGGTAGGCGTCGGCGAGGGACTTGTCGGCGATGCCGTCCCAGCGCCCGTACGTACGGGCCAGGGCCGTCTGCAGGAGGTCCTGGGCGTCGACGGGGTCGGCCACGAGACGGCGCGCACTGCGCAGCAGGGCGTCCTGCCGCGTGCGTACGTACTCCTCGAAGTCGAGCACCTCACCGTGCCTCATCCGAACCGCCTCCATCCCCGTGACCTGCTTGTTCCCTCGTGTCGTGGAGGACGCTACGGAGCGGTTGTCACGGGGCTGTGCGGGGCAGCCGTCGGTGGACGCACGGCTACCCATCGGTTGTGTAACAGCGGGGGAGGAAGGGGTTTCGGAGCCGGGACCCCAGGAAAATGGCGGGCGGGCCTCAGGAAAGCGGCAGGCGGGTCTCAGGAGAGCGGCAGGCGGGTCTCAGGAGAGCGGCAGTCGGTAGAAGCCGTCGTCCAGCGGCTCGACGAGGCCGTCCGCGACCAGGCCGTCCAGCGCCCTGGCCCGCTGCACCGGCTCGTCCCAGACCGCGTCCAGGGCCTCGCGCGCCACCGGGTCCGCCGAGTCCCGCAGGACGGCGAGGAGCCGCCCCCGGACCTGCCGGTCGGTGCCCGCGTACGTCTGGCCGCGCCGCGGCGGGCCGTCGTGCGCCGGCTTGCCCGCGAGCCGCCAGGCGCACTGCCCGGAGATCGGGCAGCGCCCGCAGTCCTCGTTCTTCGCCGTGCACACCAGCGCGCCCAGCTCCATGGAGGCGGCGGCCCAGCGGGCGGCCGTCCCCTCGTCCTCGGGCAGCAGGGCGCGGGCGAGCCGCCGCTCGGCGGCCGTGGTCGCGTTCGGCGGGTACTGGACGCCGGTCGCCGCGCGGGCGAAGACCCGGCGCACGTTGGTGTCCAGGACGGCGTGCCGCTGCCCGTACGCGAAGGAGGCCACCGCGGCGGCCGTGTACTCCCCGATGCCGGGCAGCGCGAGGAGCTGCGCGTGGTCGTCGGGCACGTCCCCGCCGTGCCGCTCCGTTATGGCGGTGGCCGCCGCGTGCAGCCGCAGCGCCCGGCGCGGGTAGCCGAGCCGGCCCCAGGCGCGGACCGCCTCGCCGGGGGCCTCGGCGGCCAGGTCGGCCGGGCGGGGCCAGCGCGCGAGCCACTGCTCGTACACGGGCAGGACCCGGACGACCGGGGTCTGCTGGAGCATGAACTCGCTCACCATGACCCCCCAGGCGCCGGCCTCGGGGCGGCGCCAGGGCAGGTCACGGGCGTGCCGGTCGAACCAGGCGAGGACGGGCCGGTGCAGCTCGGCGGGGACGGCGGGCACCCCGGGGATCCCGGAGGCCTCGGGGACGGAGGGCGTGTCGATGGAAGTCATGGCACCACCGATCCTGACACGGTTCCGGGGGGATCAGCGCGCGTCGTACGGCGCGTGCCCACCCGGTCCGGGGTTCTCGTGGGGGGCGGCGGGGTTCTCGTACGAAGGGGCCGGGTGCCCGTACGGGGAGGGGGCGCCGTAGGGGGAAGCGGAACCGTACGGCGCGGCGGGGGCGGACCCGTACGGGGCCGAGGGGTCATGGGCGGGCGCGGCCCCGTACGCGGGCGCGGAGCCGTACGGAGCGGCCGGGTCGTCCGAGGGGGCGGAACCGTAGGGGGTGGCGGGGGCGGACCCGTACGAAGGGGCGGGGTCCCCGTACGGGGAGGCGGGGGCGGACCCGTACGGAGCGGCGGGGTCCCCGTACGGAGCGGCGGGAGCGGATCCGTACGGAGCGGCGGGAGCGGCGCCGTGCGGGGGAGCGGGGTCGAACAGGGAGGGCTCGGCGGGGGCGGCGGCGGACGTACGGGGTCCCTGACCCGCGCACCACACGACCAGCGCGTTCCGGCTCGACCGGGCCGTCTCGACCAGGGACCGCACCGGCCGCTCGGCGAACCGCATCACCAGGAAGGCGACCAGGGCGCCGAGGAGCAGGCCGGCGGTCACGTCGTGCGGGTAGTGCACGCCGACGAAGACCCGGGAGAAGGCCATGAGCACCGCCATCGGCACCGTGAAGCGGCCCATGCCGCGCCAGGACAGGGCGAGCGCGATCGCGGCGGCGCCCGCGATGGCCGAGTGGTTGCTGGGGAAGGACCAGTCGCCGTAGGGCGGGCAGGTCACCAGCGAGGCGGGCGCTCCGGCGACCGCGCGGCACGGACGTTCCTCGTCGATCAGCGACTTCAGCGACTCGCTCACCACGTAGCCGAAGGCGGTGGCGAGCGGAGCGAGCAGCGCGAGCGACATCGCCCGGCTCGAACCGTCGCGGGTGCGCCACCAGCCGGCCAGGAAGAGCACGCCGAAGAGCAGCAGTCCGGCCTCGGTCCAGACCTCGGCGAGCAGCTGGAACCAGTGCGGCGTGGCGTGGGCGAGATCGGCGACGTCGAGGTACAGACGGTCGGAGAGGTCGAGGAGGGTGTCCATGGGGAACGACGCTAACCGGAATCCGGAGCGCCTCGCCCCGGGCCATCGGCCGGAACGACCCCCGACGAAAGTGGGGGGCGCCGATTCGCTCCGGTTGGCCCCGTTTTGACTCGCGGACCCGGAAAAAGTTCCCGGAAAGAAGGGTGTGATGATCGGCAAAACTTGAGGTCTCGGGCGGCGGGTGGGGCGGGAGTTGGGCCCGATCTCTCGTAAGGTTCGGGTCGTGGGATCTTTGCGCAATCCGGTCGGGCCGCTTCCCTCCACCATCTACTGGCGTCGGAGGGCGGTGGCGCTGTGCCTGGTCGCACTCCTCGCCCTGCTCACCGTGTGGGCCGTGACGTCCGGCGGCGGGGACGGGAAGAAGCCGAACGACTCCGCCAACGGCTCGTCGCCCACCCCGCCCTCGATCACGCCCGGCCCCTCCGGCTCGGGCCCCGCGATCAGCCAACAGCCCGGCGGGCGCGACGAGTCGGACGAGGAGGACGGGGCCTCCGGCGGCAACGGCGGCGCGGACTCGGGCGGTTCGGGCTCCGGCTCCGGTTCGGGCTCCGGCTCCGGTTCCGGTTCCGGTTCCGGTGGTACGGACGCGGGCGCGGGCTCCGGGGGTGCGGACTCCGCAGGACCGGGCGTCCCCGACGAGAACGGTGACGGCTCCGGCGACGGCGGCGCGGGCACCGGCGCGGGCCGGCAGCTCCCGGCCGACTCCCCGATCCCCAACTGCCCGGCCGGAGCGGTCCAGTTGACGCTCAAGTCCGTCAAGGTCACCTACGAGACGGGGGAGAAGCCCCGCTTCCAGCTCGTCGCGAAGAACACCTCGGCCACCGACTGCAAGGCCGACTTCGGGCCCCGCAACGCGGTCCTGACGATCAGCGACGCCAAGGACGACGAGGTCTGGTCCTCCGCGCACTGCCCGCGCCCCGGCACCCCGCTCCTGCTGAGCCTCCCCGCCGGGGCGACCCTCACCCACACCGTGGAGTGGGACCGCGGGCGCAGCGCCCCGCAGTGCGCCACCGCCCCGGCGGGCAAGGCGGGCCCCGGGACCTACCTGGTGGAGGCCGCGATGCCGGGCGTCAAGATCCTTCCGGCCTCGTTCACGCTCGCCAAGGACTGACCCGGCCCCGGTGCGTCCTCAGACGTACCGCTCCAGGATCGAGGACTCCGCGAGCCGGGACAGGCCCTCGCGGACGCTGCGGGCGCGGGCCTCGCCGACGCCGTCGACGGCCTGGAGGTCGTCGACGCTGGCCGCGAGGAGCTTCTGCAGCCCGCCGAAGTGCTCCACGAGCCGCTCGATGATCGCGCCCGGCAGCCGCGGCACCTTCGCGAGGAGCCGGTAGCCGCGCGGCGAGACCGCCGAGTCGAGGGTCTCGGGCGAGCCGCTGTAGCCCAGGGCCCGCGCCACGACCGGGAGTTCGAGCAGCTCGGTGTGGGTGAGCGCGTCCAGCTCGGTGAGCGCCTCCGCGACCGTCCGCGAGCGCTTCGCCGTCGGCTCCGGCACGTAGTCCCGGATCACCAGCTCGCGCTCCGGTTCCACGCCCGCGATCAACTCGTCCAGCTGGAGCGAGAGGAGGCGCCCGTCGGTGCCCAGCTCGACCACGTACTCCGCGATCTCGGTGGCGATCCGGCGGACCATCTCCAGGCGCTGCGCGACGGCGGTGACGTCCCGGACCGTGACCAGGTCCTCGATCTCCAGGGCCGAGAGCGTGCCCGCCACCTCGTCGAGGCGGAGCTTGTACCGCTCCAGGGTCGCGAGCGCCTGGTTGGCGCGGGACAGGATCGCGGCCGACTCCTCCAGGACCCGGCGCTCGCCGTGCACGTACAGCGCGATCAGGCGCATCGACTGGGAGACGGAGACGACCGGGAAGTTGCACTGCTTGGAGACCCGGTCCGCGGTGCGGTGGCGGGTGCCGGTCTCCTCGGTGGGGATGGAGGCGTCCGGGACGAGCTGCACGCCCGCCCGGTGGATCTTGGTGATGTCCTTGTCGAGGACGAGCGCGCCGTCGAGCTTGCACAGCTCGCGCAGGCGGGTGGCGGTGAACTCGACGTCCAGCACGAAGCCGCCGGTGCACATCGAATCGACCGCTTTGTCCAGGCCGAGCACGATGAGCCCGCCCGTGTTTCCCCGGAGGATCCGCTCCAGGCCGTCGCGCAGGGCGGTGCCCGGCGCGACCGCGCTCAGAGCCGCGCGCATCAGCGCGTCACTGCCGGAGCCCGCGCCGGACTTCCCGGGAGCTGCTGCCCCGTCCTTGGCTGCCAACTGGATTCCTCCGGCTCGTACGGATGGGCGAGACCAGGGCAAAGTCTAGCGACACCACCCCGCCGCCCTCCGCCCCCGGCCGAACGCGGCTGGTGCGAAAGGGGTCCCCACCCGGCACCGAAACCAACCCTTCCCCTCGCGGGAAGCCCCACGGGACACCATTCCCACCCCTTGCCGGAACCTTTACCGACCCCTTGCCGCCCCCATGTCCGAACCAGCGCCGGTCCCTTGCCGCGGCCTTGTCCGGACCCATACCGATCCCTTGCCGGGGCCTTGTCCGAACCCGCGCCGGTCTCTTGCCGAACGCCTGGCCGAACCCGCGCCGACTCCTTGCCGGGGCCTTGTCCGAACCCGCGCCGGTCTTTTGCCGAACGCCTGGCCGAACCCGCGCCGGTCTTTTGCCGAACGCCTGGCCGAACCCGCGCCGACTCCTTGCCGGGGCCTTGTCCGAACCCGCGCCGATCTCTTGCCGAACGCCTGGTCCGGGCCTGTACCGGGCGCCCGCCGAGCCTGTGCCGAACGGCCCCGCCGGGCTCCTGCCGGGCTCCTTGCCCGGGCCCCCGCCGGGCTCTTGCCGGGCGTCCCACCGGACCCCTCTGCCGAACGCCTGCCCCGGCTCGTGCCGAGCCCTTGCCGGATGCCTAGCCGGACATCCCCCGGCCCCCGATGGGCGCTCACCGGACGTCTCCCGGCCCGCGCCCGGCGCTCGCCGGGCGTCTCCCCGGCACCTCGCGGAAGCCCCCACCGCCCCGGGGCGCGGGGCCCGGGCCCGCCCCGCCCTACTGCTCCGCGCCCTCCGGCGCCTTCGCGCGCCGCCCGCGCGGCAGGACCCGCAGCGCGTCGCCCATGTCCGCGACCTCCGTCACCTTCATGCCCGGCGGCACCCTCCCCGGGTCCGTCGGGACCAGCGCGTGCGTGAAGCCCAGGCGGTGCGCCTCCGCGAGGCGCCGCTGCACGCCCGTCACCCGCCGGACCTCGCCCGCGAGCCCGACCTCCCCGATCGCCACCAGGTTCTTCGGCAGCGGGGTGTCGCTCGCCGCGGAGGCGAGGGCGAGCGCGATCGCCAGGTCGGCGGCCGGCTCGGAGAGCTTCACGCCGCCCACGGTCGCGCTGTAGATGTCCCGCTTGCCGAGCGCGCTGATCCGCCCGCGCTGCTCCAGGACCGCCAGCATCATCGACACCCGGGAGGTCTCCAGACCGGAGACGGTCCGGCGCGGGGAGGGGATCTGGGAGTCCACCGTCAGCGACTGCACCTCCGCGACCAGCGGCCGGCGCCCCTCCAGGGTGACCGTCAGACACGTGCCCGGCACGGCCACGTCGCGCCGGGTCAGGAAGAGCCCCGACGGGTCGGCGAGCCCCGTGATCCCCTCGTCGTGCAGCTCGAAGCAGCCGACCTCGTCCGTCGCCCCGTACCGGTTCTTCACGCCCCGCACCAGCCGCAGGCGCGCGTGCCGGTCGCCCTCGAAGCTCAGCACCACGTCCACCAGGTGCTCCAGGAGCCGGGGGCCCGCGATGGCCCCGTCCTTGGTGACGTGGCCGACCAGGAGCGTCGACATCCCACGCTCCTTGGAGGCCCGGATCAGCGCGCCCGCGACCTCGCGGACCTGCGCCATGCCGCCGGGCGCGCCGTCGATCTCGGGCGAGGCCACGGTCTGCACCGAGTCCAGGATCAGCAGCGACGGCTTCACCGCGTCCAGGTGCCCGAGGACCGCCGACAGGTCGGTCTCCGCCGCCAGGTACAGGTGGTCGTCGATCGCGCCGATCCGGTCGGCCCGCAGCCGGACCTGGCTCGCGGACTCCTCGCCCGTCACGTACAGCGTGCGGTGCTCGTCGCTCGCCGCCTTCGCCGCCACGTCGAGCAGCAGCGTCGACTTGCCGACGCCCGGCTCGCCCGCGAGCAGCACCACGGCACCGGGCACGAGCCCCCCGCCGAGGACCCGGTCCAGCTCGTCGACGCCGGTCGAGCGGGCGGTCGCCTGCCGGCCGTCGACCTGCCCGATGGGAAGCGCGGCGGTGGAGACCCGGCCCGCGGCGGTCGTCCGGACCGCGGGCGCGCCGTACTCCTCCACCGTCCCCCAGGCCTGGCACTCGGGGCAGCGGCCGAGCCACTTGGCCGTCTGCCAGCCGCACTCGGTGCAGCGGTAGGACGGACGCTCCTTGGCGGATTTCGTACGGGCAGCCATGCGCCCCACCGTAGCCGCCGCCACCGACAACGGGCCCCGGCCCCGCGACCGGAGCCCGCACAACCCGTCCACCCGGCGCCGGGTACCCGTCCTCTTTCGAGCGATACCTTCACCCGTAGGGATGAGAAGTGCGCGACCGGTACGAAGAACGCCCCCGCTCCTGCCTACGGTCGCCCAGTGACGAGCAGCAGGCTGGAAACCCCCGCACGCACCACCGGCGCACACCGGGCGCACCGCACCACGGACCAGGGACCGCGCACGCTCGGCCGCCGGCCCCCCGCCCGCTACGAGGCCGCCCTCGACGGCCTCTTCACGTACTGCCTCTCCGTGCTCTGCGACCACGACACGGCCACCGCCGTCCTCGGCGACGTCCTCGCCGCGGCCGAGCGCCACCGGGGCCGCTGCCCCTCCGACGAGGACGGCCGCACCGCCTGGCTGTACGCCCTCGCCCGCTGGGCCTGCCTGCGCACCCTCGGCGAGCAGCGCCGCAAGCGCCAGGGCGCCCACACCGGCCGCCCCGCCGTCACCCCGCCCGAGCCGCCCCGGGTCTCCGCCGGGACCGCCGAGCGGCACCGCGCCGAACTCGCCCTCCTCGCCTGGCCCGAGGCGGCCGGCACCACCCCCGCGCAGCGCGAGGCCCTGGAGCTCGCCGTCCGCCACGGCCTCAACCACCGCCAGGTCGCCGCCGTCCTCTCCCTCGACCCGCTCGCCGCCCGCGAGCTCCTGGCCACCGCCGGCTGCGAGGTCGAACGCACCCGGGCCGCCCTCGCCGTCGTCGAGACCGGCAGCTGCCCCACCGTCGCCCGGCTCACCGGCGACCGGCAGGTGCTCCTCTCGGCCACCCTGCGCGCCGAGCTCGTCCGGCACGTGGACGACTGCCCCCGCTGCCGCCGCGCCGCCGAGCGCGTGGGCGCCGCCGGGCCCTGGCCCGGCACCGGGGCCCTCCCCCCGGACCGGCTGCCGCTGGTCGAGGCGCCCCGGGCCGCCGCGTACATGGCGATGCTGCACGTGCCCCGCGCGCGTGCCGGCGCCCCGCGCTTCGCGCCCACCGGCTTCCCCGTGGACCCGAAGGACCACACGGCCCGCCGCGACCGGATGCGGGCCCGCGCGGTGACCACCACCGTCGTCGCGGCCGTGGTCGCCGCCCCCGTCCTCGCCCTGTGGACCTCCTACCGGGGCACCACCGACGCCACCCATGACGGGGGCCGGGTCAGCGCGCGCGAGACGGACGACGGGACCGGCCCGGACGGGCGCCCCCACGACCGGTACGAGAACGCGGGCAGCGCCCGCGCCACCCCCGAGCCCCGCTTCACCCGGGGCAGCCGCGCGCCCGACGTCTCCGTCGAGGTGGTCAGCCCCGGCGGCCCCACCGGCCCCGGAACGCCCCCGAAGCCCGGAGAGGCCGCCCCCGGCTGGGTCACGGTCGCCGCGCGCGGCCACGGCGACCTGACCCTCCTGACGCTGACCGCCGGCGGCGGCTCGCCCGTCGCCTGGTCGCTGTGGACGGACGCGCCCTGGATCTACGTGAGCCGCGCCTCGGGCATCCTCCGCCCCGGCGAGCGGGTCACCGTCGAGGTCCGCGTCGACCACGGGCGCGAACCCGGGGGAGCGTGGAGCGCCCGGGTCGGGGTGAACCCCTCGGGCGCGGTGGTGCGCATCGCCGGGATCAACCGCACCGGGCAGGGCGGCGTCTTCCACCCGGCCCCGGGCGTCCCCCGGCCGCCGAAGCCGGTGCCGCCCCCGCCGGCCACCACGGAGCCGACCACCCCGCCCACGGCCCCGCCGCCGACGACGGAGGAACCGCCGCCGACCACTCCGCCCCCGACGACGGAGGAACCGCCGGCGACGACCCCGCCGCCCGCGACGGAGGAGCCGACCACCCCGCCGCCGACGACGGAGGAGCCCCCGCCGACGCCCACGGACCCCGGCACGACCCCGCCGCCGGAGACGGAGGAACCGCCCCCGGCCTCCTGAGGGCTCAGACCCCCGGCCGCGGCGGGTCCGCCGGGTGCGGGGCCACAAGGGGCAGCTGCGAGGCGAGCCGGGCCTCGCACAGGCCGGCGAGGACCCCGTACGCCTCCTCGCCCATCATCTCGGTGAGCTCGGGCCGGTACGTGACGTAGACCGGCTCCCCGGCGCCGTGCGCCGAGGTGGCCGAGGTGCACCACCAGTGCAGGTCGTGGCCGCCCGGGCCCCAGCCCCGGCGGTCGTACTCCCCGATCGACACCTGGAGCACCCGGGTGTCGTCGGGCCGGTCGATCCAGTCGTACGTCCGGCGCACCGGCAGCTGCCAGCACACGTCCGGCTTGGTCTCCAGCGGCTCCCGGCCCTCCTTCAGGGCCAGGATGTGCAGCGAGCAGCCCATGCCGCCCGCGAACCCGGGACGGTTCTGGAAGATGCAGGAGCCCTCCCAGCGGCGGGTCTGCCGGTCGCCGTCCTCGTCGAGCTGCGTCCAGCCCGTCTCCGTACCGACGTCGTGGAACTGCCACAGCTCCGGCGTGAGCCGGGCCACGTGCTCCGCGACCCGCTTCTCGTCGTCCTCGTCGGAGAAGTGCGCGCCCAGCGTGCAGCAGCCGTCGTCGGCCCGGCCCGCCTGGATGCCCCGGCAGCCGCTGCCGAAGACGCACGTCCAGCGCGAGGTCAGCCAGGTCAGGTCGCAGCGGAAGACCTGCTCCTCGTCGGCCGGGTCGGGGAACTCGACCCACGCGCGCGCGAAGTCCAGCCCCTTCTCGTCCGGTTCCACGTCCTTGCCCCGTTTCCCGGCGCCCTTGACCGCCCTGGCGGCGCTCACGTCCACCGCACGGGCACTGTCTTTGTCCTGCTTCGCCTTTTTCGTCTTTGGCACGCTCTCCAGCGTATGCGGCGCGCGCAGTAGCGTTCCGCCCATGAGACTCGGAGTCCTCGACGTCGGTTCGAACACGGTGCACCTCCTGGTGGTGGACGCGCACCCCGGCGCCCGCCCCCTGCCCGCCCACTCCCACAAGGCGGAACTGCGCCTCGCCGAACTCCTCGACGCGCGGGGCGCGATCGCCCCCGACGGCGTCGAACGGCTCGTCGCGACCGTCCGGGACGCGCTCCACGCCGCCGAGGACAAGGGCTGCGAGGAGGTGCTGCCGTTCGCGACCTCCGCCGTCCGCGAGGCCGTCAACGCCGACGCCGTCCTGGCCCGGGTCAAGGACGAGACCGGCATCGACCTCCAGGTCCTCACCGGCGAGGAGGAGGCCCGCCTCACCTTCCTCGCCGCCCGCCGCTGGTTCGGCTGGTCCGCCGGGAAGCTCCTCCTCCTCGACATCGGCGGCGGTTCCCTCGAAGTCGCGTACGGCATCGACGAGGACCCCGACGCGGCCGTCTCCCTGCCGCTCGGCGCGGGCCGGCTCACCGCCGGCTGGCTGCCGGGCGACCCGGCCGACGGCGCCGACGTGAAGGCGCTGCGCCGCCACGTGCGCGCGCAGATCGCCCGTACGGTCGGCGAGTTCAGCCGCTTCGGGCCCCCGGACCACGTCGTCGCCACCTCCAAGACCTTCAAGCAGCTGGCCAGGATCGCCGGGGCGCCCGGTTCGAGCGAGGGCCTCCACGTCCAGCGCGTCCTGACCCGCAGGTCCCTGGAGGAGTGGGTGCCGCGCCTGGCCGGGATGACCGTCGTCGAGCGCGCTGCCCTGCCGGGCGTCTCGGAGGGCCGCGCCGCCCAGCTCCTCGCGGGCGCGCTCGTCGCGGAGGGCGCGATGGACCTCCTCGGCGTCGAGGAGCTGGAGATCTGCCCCTGGGCCCTGCGCGAGGGCGTCATCCTGCGCCGCCTGGACCACCTGCCGGAGGAGTAGCGGGGAGCGCGGGACCCCTTCGCGCCCCCGCGACGGGCCCGGCGTGACCGGAACCACCCTCCGGCGCCCCGGCCCGCCCCGTACCCTGTCTGCGTGGCAGAACCAGTGGTGCGCGTCCCGGATGCGAAGGTCGCCCTGTCGACGGCCTCGGTCTATCCGGAGTCGACGGCGACGGCCTTCGAGGTCGCCGCGCGCCTCGGCTACGACGGCGTCGAGGTCATGGTGTGGACCGACCCCGTCAGCCAGGACGTCGAGGCCCTGCGCCGGCTCTCGGACCACCACCGGGTGCCGATCCTGGCCGTCCACGCCCCCTGCCTCCTCATCACCCAGCGCGTCTGGTCCACCGACCCGTGGGTCAAGCTCCGGCGGGCCCGGGCGGCGGCCGAGAAGCTCGGCGCCTCCACGGTCGTCGTGCACCCGCCGTTCCGCTGGCAGCGCCAGTACGCCCGCGACTTCGTGAGCGGCATCTGGCGGATGGCGGACGAGACCGACGTGCGGTTCGCGGTCGAGAACATGTACCCGTGGCGGTACAAGGACCGCGAGATGCTCGCGTACGCCCCCGAGTGGGACGTCACCAAGGACGACTACCGGCACTTCACCGTCGACCTCTCGCACACCGCGACCGCCCGCACCGACGCCCTCGCCATGATCGACCGCATGGGCGACCGGCTCGGCCACGTGCACCTCGCCGACGGCCGGGGGTCCGCCAAGGACGAGCACCTGGTCCCGGGGCGCGGCACCCAGCCCTGCGCCGAGCTCCTGGAGCGGCTGGCGGCCACCGGCTTCGACGGGCACGTCGTCATCGAGGTCAACACCCGCCGCGCGATGTCGGCCGCCGAGCGCGAGGCGGACCTCGCGGAGGCCCTGGCCTTCACCCGGCTCCACCTCGCCTCCGCCGCCGGCCGCCCCTCCCGGGCCCCGCGCCCGTGACGGGACCGGAGTGCCGGTGACCGGGCCCGGCCAGGACCCCGAGGCCGGACGGGACCCGGCGGACCCCGCCCCCCGCCGCCGCGGCCGCCCCTCCCGTACCGCCGGGGAGAGCGGCCCGGGCGCCCGCGCCCGCATCCTGGAGGCGGCCCGCGACCAGTTCGCCGAGCGCGGCTACGACAAGGCCTCGGTGCGCGGCATCGCCCGCGCGGCCGGGGTGGACCCGGCCCTCGTGCACCACTACTTCGGGTCGAAGGACGAGGTCTTCGCCGCCGCCGTCGAGGTCTCCTTCGAGCCCGCGACCGTCGTCCCGGCGATCGTCTCCGGCCCCCGCGACGGCATCGGCGAGCGCCTCGCCCGCTTCTTCATCGGGGTCTGGGAGAACCCGGCCAGCCGCGCCCCGCTCCTCGCGATCGTGCGCTCCGCCCTCACCCACGAGGCGGCGGCCGCGGTCCTGCGGACCTTCGTGCTGCGGCGGCTCCTGGAGCGGATCGCCGCCGAGCTCGACGTGCCGGATCCGAAGTTCCGCGCGGAGCTGGCCGCCTCGCACATGATCGGGATCGTGATCCTGCGGTACGCGATCCGGGTCGAGCCGCTGGCCTCCGCCGACCCGGAGGCGATCGTCGCCCAGGTGGCCCCGACCCTCCAGCGCTACCTGACCGAGAGCTGACGGGACCCGGCCCCGGACCGGACCCGGCGCCCGGACGGGACCCGGCGCCCGGACGGGACCCGGCGCCCGGACGGGACCCGGCGCCCGGACGGGACCCGGCGCCCGGACGGGACCCGGCGCCCGACCGGACCCGGCCCCCGGACCGCGCCCGGCACCCGACCGGAAGCCGAGCCGGACACCTGACCGAAAGCTGAACAACCCGTCCGGCATGCGGACACCCTGTCCAGATCTTGGTCCGGCGGCGTACGCTCGAAAGCAAGCACACCCGTCACGAGGAGCGAGCGACGATGCCCGAGCTGAGGTCCCGCACTGTCACCCACGGCCGCAACATGGCGGGCGCACGCGCCCTTATGCGCGCCTCCGGTGTACCCGGCGCGGACATCGGCCGGAAGCCGATCATCGCGGTCGCCAACTCCTTCACGGAGTTCGTCCCCGGCCACACCCACCTCCAGCCGGTCGGCCGGATCGTCTCCGAGGCCATCACGGCCGCCGGGGCCATCCCCCGCGAGTTCAACACCATCGCCGTGGACGACGGCATCGCGATGGGCCACGGCGGCATGCTCTACAGCCTGCCCTCCCGCGACCTGATCGCGGACAGCGTGGAGTACATGGTCGAGGCGCACTGCGCCGACGCCCTGATCTGCATCTCCAACTGCGACAAGATCACCCCCGGCATGCTGATGGCCGCCCTGCGCCTGAACATCCCGACGGTCTTCGTCTCCGGCGGCCCCATGGAGTCCGGCCGCGCCACCCTCGTCGACGGCACGGTCCGCACGCTCGACCTGGTCGACGCGATCTCCGACGCCGTGAACCCGAAGATCTCCGACGAGGACATCCTCCGCATCGAGGAGAACGCCTGCCCGACCTGCGGGTCCTGTTCCGGCATGTTCACCGCCAACTCGATGAACTGCCTCACCGAGGCCATCGGCCTCTCCCTCCCCGGCAACGGCTCGGTCCTCGCCACCCACACCGCCCGCCGCGCCCTCTACGAGAACGCCGCCCGCACGGTCGTGGACATCACCCGCCGGTACTACGACGAGGACGACGCCTCCGTCCTGCCCCGCTCGATCGCGACCCGCGCCGCCTTCGAGAACGCCATGGCCCTCGACATCGCCATGGGCGGCTCCACCAACACGATCCTGCACCTGCTCGCCGCCGCCCAGGAGGCCGAGCTGGACTACGGCCTGACCGACATAGACGAGGTCTCGCGCCGCGTCCCCTGCCTGGCCAAGGTCGCCCCGAACGTCGCCAAGGACCGCACGTACTACATGGAGGACGTGCACCGCGCCGGCGGCATCCCCGCCATCCTCGGCGAGCTCTACCGCGCCGGCCTGCTCAACGAGGACGTCCACTCCGTCCACTCCCGCTCCATCAAGGAGTGGCTGGACGCCTGGGACGTGCGCGGCGGCTCCCCCACCGAGGAGGCCGTCGAGCTGTGGCACGCGGCCCCCGGCTGCGTCCGCTCCGCCACCGCCTTCTCCCAGTCCGAGCGCTGGGAGGCCCTCGACACGGACGCGGCGAACGGCTGCATCCGCGACGCCGAGCACGCGTACTCCAAGGACGGCGGCCTCGCGGTCCTGCACGGCAACCTCGCCGCCGACGGCTGCGTCGTGAAGACGGCCGGCGTCGACGAGTCCATCTGGACCTTCGAGGGCCCGGCGGTCGTCTGCGAGTCGCAGGAGGAGGCCGTCGAGAAGATCCTCAACAAGCAGGTCAAGGACGGCGACGTGGTGGTCATCCGCTACGAGGGCCCGCGCGGCGGCCCCGGCATGCAGGAGATGCTCTACCCGACCTCCTTCCTCAAGGGCCGGGGCCTGGGCAAGACCTGCGCCCTGGTCACCGACGGGCGCTTCTCCGGCGGCACCTCGGGCCTCTCCATCGGCCACGCCTCCCCGGAGGCGGCCTCGGGCGGCACCATCGCCCTGGTCGAGGACGGCGACCGGGTCCGCATCGACATCCCGAACCGCTCGATCGACCTCCTCGTCGCCGACGACGTCCTCGCCGCCCGCCGCGAGGCCCTCGGCGGGGTGTACGCGCCGAGGAACCGCGAGCGCAAGGTCTCGGCGGCGCTGCGGGCGTACGCGGCGATGGCGACGAGCGCCGACAAGGGCGCGGTCCGCGACGTGACCAAGCTGGGCTGATCCCGGAGCGGTACGGGGAGGGACCCGGAACTTTCCGAAGTTCCGGGCCCCTCCCCGTACGTCCCCGCCGGGGGCTCACCAGGCCGCCGGATCGCGCGCGTCCACCGCGAACACGGAGCCGTCCGGCGCCGTCCCGAACACCCGGTCCCCGGCGACGACCGGCGCGGGGACGGACGTCGCGTACCCGAGCCTGCCGTCCCGCAGCCGGGGCCGGGTCTGCCCGAGGAGGGCGCCGCGCGCGGTGTCGACGGCGAGCAGCCGCCCGTCGGACGCGGAGAAGTAGAGCCGGTCGCCGGGGCCGGTGACGGGGACGGACACCGTGCCGGCGGCGGTCTCCAGCTCCCAGCGGACGCGGCCGCCGGGAGCGGCGGTGTCCAGGGCCGTCAGCCGGCCCGTCGGCGTCAGCAGGTAGATGGTCGCCCCCCGCACGGCGACCCCGGGCTCGTCGAGCGGGGACGGCAGGGGGACGCGGCGGGTGGACCCCGCGGCGGGGTCGTGGACGACGACGGCGTCGGTGCGCGAGTCGAGGTTCACGGACCGCAGGAAGAGCGCGCCGTCCGCGCCCGTGCCCACCGGGACGAGGTCCCCGTCCAGGCGCTTCTGCCAGGCGATCTCGCCGCTCCTCGGGCGCAGGGCGCTGACGAGGGTGCGGGTCCCGCCGGCCGAGTTCTCGAAGACGGGCAGGAGGCCGGTCTCCGCCGCGTACCGGCCGAGGCGCGGCGCCGCGTGGCCGCGCAGCGCGTGGTCCCAGCGGGGTCCCCCCGTCGCGCCGTCGACGGCCCTCACCGTGCCCGAGCCGCCGGTGAGGACCGTGTCGCCCGCTCCCCGCACGCCGCCGTGGCGTTCGGACGTGCCCGTGTCCCAGCCGGGAGCGCCGTCGGTCCCGTACGCCCGCAGGCGGTCGTCGTCGGAGACGACGCCGACCAGGCCCCCGGACAGCGGCACGGGCGCGGAGTGCTTCTCGCCGGGGGGCGCCGGCCGCGACCAGAGCACGCGGCCGGTCGCGGGGTCGAGCCGCGCGGCGCCGATGCCCCGGCCCGAGCAGAAGAGCGCGCCGCCGACGTACGCGCAGGCGGGCGCGGCGGGGTCGCCGTCCTTCTGCAGCGGGGTCTGCCATCCGGCGAACGCCCCGGCGGCCCCGGCCCGGTGCGGCTCCGGCGCGGGAGCGCCCCCGCCGCCGGACGGGACGGCGGCGAAGACCGCGCCGCCCGCAAGGACGAGGAGCGCGGCGGCCGTGACGGCCCGGCGGGGCGGCCACCGGCGCCGGGGCCGGTCCGCGGTCATGCGTACGGGGGTGTCCGCCTCCCAGGAGGCCGGGGGCCGGGGCTCGGGAGCGGGCGCGGCGGGGGCCCGCCGCCGCGACGGCACGAACGCCGTCGCCTCGTACGAGGGCGGCAGCAGCGCCGCCATGATCTCGGCCGGGGACGGGCGGTCCGCCGGCTCCTTGGCGAGGCAGCGCGCGACCAGCGGGGCGAGGTCGTCCGGGACGCCCGTCAGATCGGGCTCGTCGTGCACGACCTGGTACGCGACGACGTACGGGCTGTCGGAGTCGAACGGGCCGTGCCCGGTCGCGGCGTGCACGAGCACGGACCCGAGGGCGAACACGTCCGCCGCGGGACCGACCTCCCGCGGGCGCTGGAACTGCTCGGGCGCCATGAAGGGCGGCGACCCGATCAGCTTCCCCGTCTCCGTGCGCAGGTCGCTGTCCACCGGCCGGGAGATGCCGAAGTCGATGACCTTCGGCCCGGTGTCCGTGAGCAGCACGTTGCTCGGCTTGAGGTCCCGGTGGACCACACCGGCCCGGTGGATGTCGCGCAGCGCCTCCGCGAGCCCCGCCGTCAGCCGGCGCAGCCCGGCGGGGGAGAGGGGCCCGTTCCGCTTGACCTGGTCGGCGAGGGTGGGGCCGGGGACGTACAGCGTCGCCATCCAGGGGCGCACGGCGTCGGGGTCGGCGTCCACGACGGGCGCGGTGAAGGCGCCGCTCACCCGGCGCGCGGCCGCGACCTCCTGGCGGAAGCGGGCCCTGAACTCCGGGTCCTCCGCGTACTGCCCGTGCACGACCTTGACCGCGAGCCGCAGCCCGGAGGGGGAGGTGGCCAGGTGCACCACTCCCATGCCGCCCGAGCCGAGACTTGCCTGGAGGCGGTACGCGCCCGCGTACTCGTGTCCTTCTGCTTCCCGGTCGGCACCGGCACCGCGCAACGGCGGCATCGCCCACCCCCGTGTGGTTCCCCGTCGAGTCCGCGCGCGTGCGCGACGCACGGAGCCTAGTCCATGGGGCGTGCGATGTCGGAGGGGCTTGCTAGCCTGCGCGTCGCAGAGAGTGAATTCCAGCGGAGCGGTTCCAGCTCCCGACGGGGGAGGTCTTCATGGCTGTGGAAGAGACGAACACCACCGCGGAACCGGCGGTCGGCACCGGGGCGGAGGGGGCGGTCTCCATGAGCGTCGTGCGCTATCCGGTCGCACCCGGCCACCGGGTCAACGTGCGTTCCGGCCCGGGGACGAAGTACGGCATCGTGCGCACGCTCCCGCTGGGCGCGAGCGTGCCGATCTACTGCCAGACCCGGGGCGAATCGGTCTCCGGCCCGTACGGCACGTCGAACATCTGGGACAACATCGCGAGCGACGAGTTCGTCGCGGACGCGTACGTGAAGACCGGCAGCGACGGCTACGTGGCCCCCCGCTGCGGCTGACGGCGAGGACCGCCACCGGCCCGCCCGGACGGTCGCCCGGGGATAATCGACCCCGTGAGCGACGACGAGCAGACCCCCCGCACGGCGGACGACGCGGCCGCCGGGAGCGCCGCCGGAAGGACCGGCGGCGCCACCGGTGCCACCCCCGGCGGGCCCCGGCCCGAGGAGATCCGCTTCTTCGGCACGACCTGGGTCGACCACGGCGGCCACTACGGCCTGCGCCGCGCCGGCCTGGCCGCCGGCGCGTTCGCCGCCGCCGTCGCGTCCTGCTTCGTGCTGCGCTTCGCCTTCCAGGGCCTGCGGATCGCGAACACCGGCGGTCTCGTCAACGGCCTGGTCATCGTCATGTTCGCGGTCTGCAGCGCCATCGCCTGCCGCAAGACCTGGGAGGGCTTCCAGCGCCGCCCGGACGACCCGGCCCGCGAGGACGCCCTGCGCAGCCTCAAGGCGATCGGCTTCATCGGCTCGCTCCTCGCGTACGGCGCCCGCTGCCTGACCGAGGCGCCCGGGGAGAAGCTGCACCGCGCCGAGTACGAGGCGGCCCTCGCCCGCTACGAGAAGCGCCGCGGCTCCCGCACGGGCAACCCGGCGGCCCGCAAGAAGCCCAGGCGCGGCAGGTAACCCGGGCAGGCGACCCGAGCGCGGCGAGCACCCCGACACCTTCGGAAGCTTGACGGCCGGCATCCCCAGGCCCACTATTCATTACATGATGAATTATTCGGCGGACGGGAGCGGCGACCGGTCCGAAGCTGACGACACCGAAGCCGACGACCTCGAAGCCACCGACCCCGCCACCGCCACCACCCCCGCGGCGATCACCGCCCGCTCCCTCACCGCCGTCCGCGGCGCCCGCACCGTCCTGCGCGGCCTCGACTTCACCGTCCCGGCCGGCCGCATCACCGGCCTCCTCGGCCCCTCCGGATGCGGCAAGACCACCCTCATGCGCGCGATCACCGGTACCCAGGCCAAGGTCGGCGGCACCCTCACCGTCCTCGGCCGCCCCGCCGGCGACCCCGCCCTGCGCCCCCGCATCGGCTACGTCACCCAGGCCCCGTCCGTCTACGACGACCTCACCGTCCGCCAGAACCTCGCCTACTTCGCCGCCGTCCTCCTCCCCGGCCGCGCCCACCGCCACGAGCGCCGCGCCGCCGTCGACCGGGCCGTCGCCGACGTCGACCTCACCTCCCGCGCCGACTCCCTCGCCGGCCGGCTCTCCGGCGGCCAGCGCAGCCGGGTCTCCCTCGCCGTCGCCCTCCTCGGCGCCCCCGAACTCCTCGTCCTGGACGAGCCCACCGTCGGCCTCGACCCCGTCCTCCGCCGCGACCTGTGGGACCTCTTCCACCGCATCGCCGCCGACCGCGGCACCACGCTCCTCGTCTCCTCCCACGTCATGGACGAGGCCGAGCGCTGCCACCGGCTCCTCCTCATGCGCGAGGGCGAGATCCTCGCCGAGGACACCCCCGAGGCCCTCCGCCGCCGCAACGACACCCCCACCGTCGAAGAGGCCTTCCTCCACCTCGTCGACGCGGCCGCCGCCCGGGAGGGACGACGCCCCGGAACCGCCCACAACCAGCAGGACCAGGAGCCCCGGCCATGAGCAGCGCCCGCACCCTCGCCACCGCCGCCCGCGTCCTGCGCCAGCTGCGCCACGACCCGCGCTCGATCGCGCTCATGCTCCTCGTGCCGTGCGCGATGCTCTTCCTGCTCCGGTACGTCTTCGACGGGAGCCCCGGCACCTTCGACACCATCGGCGCCTCGCTCCTCGGCGTCTTCCCGCTCATCACGATGTTCCTGGTGACCTCCATCGCCACCCTGCGCGAACGCACCTCCGGCACCCTGGAACGCCTGCTCGCCCTCCCCCTCGGCAAGGGCGACCTCATCGCCGGCTACGCCCTGGCCTTCGGACTCCTCGCCGTCGTCCAGTCCGCCCTCGCCACCGGCCTCGCCCTGTGGTTCCTCGGCCTCGACGTCGTCGGCTCCCCCTGGCTCCTCCTTCTGGTGGCCCTCCTCGACGCCCTGCTCGGCACGGCCCTCGGCCTCTTCGTCTCCGCGTTCGCCGCGTCCGAGTTCCAGGCCGTCCAGTTCATGCCGGCCGTGATCTTCCCCCAGCTCCTCCTCTGCGGCCTGTTCACCCCGCGCGACCGCATGGCCCCCGCCCTCGAAGCCGTCTCGAACGTCCTGCCCATGTCGTACGCCGTCGACGGCATGAACGAGGTCCTCCGCCACCCCGAGGTCACCGGCGCCTTCGTCCGCGACGTCCTCGTCGTCGCCGGCAGCGCCCTCCTCGTCCTCGCCCTCGGCGCCGCCACCCTCCGCCGCCGCACCGCCTGACCGGCCGTGACCGCCCCTCGGACACCCGCACCGCCATCACGCCCCCGGTGCGAGGATGACGACACGTACCCCCCTCCGGCGAGGTGAACAGAGCCATGACCCAGACCGTCGCAGTCCTCGGCACCGGCAAGATCGGTGAAGCGCTCCTCAGCGGCATGATCCGCGCCGGCTGGCGCCCCGCGAACCTCCTGGTCACCGCCCGCCGCGCCGAACGCGCCGAGGAGCTCCGCACCCGCTACGGCGTCGAGACCGTCACCAACGCCGAGGCCGCCAAGCGCGCCGACACCCTCATCCTGGCCGTCAAGCCCCAGGACATGGGCCGCCTCCTGGACGAGCTGGCCCCGCACGTCACCGCCGACCGCCTCGTCATCAGCGCGGCGGCCGGCATCCCCACCTCCTTCATCGAGGACCGCCTCGCCACCGCCACCCCCGTCGTCCGCGTCATGCCGAACACCCCCGTCCTCGTGGACGAGGGCATGTCCGTCATCTCGGCCGGCAGCCACGCCACCCCCGACCACCTCGCCCACACCGAGGAGATCTTCGGCGGCGTCGGCAAGACCCTCCGCGTCCCCGAGTCCCAGCAGGACGCCGCCACCGCCCTCTCCGGCTCGGGCCCCGCGTACTTCTACTTCCTGGTCGAGGCCATGACCGACGCCGGCATCCTCCTCGGCCTGCCCCGCGCCCAGGCCCACGACCTCATCGTCCAGGCCGCCATCGGCGCCGCCGTGATGCTCCGCGACAGCGGCGAGCACCCGGTCAAGCTCCGCGAGGCCGTCACCTCCCCGGCCGGCACCACCATCAGCGCCATCCGCGAACTGGAGAACCACGGCGTACGGGCCGCCCTCATCGCCGCCCTCGAAGCGGCCCGCGACCGCAGCCGCGAACTGGCCTCCGGCAACGGCTGACCCACCCGGCCGCCGGGGTCACCGCACCCCGGCAGCCCCCGCGGAGGCCCCCCGCACCACGTCCTCCGTGCCCACCACCTCCGCGAACCCGCCCCCGTGCAGCGAGACTGCCGTCGCCCGCGTCAGCTCGTCCGCGCCCGCCGTCCAGCCGTACGGCCCCTCCAGGTCGAAGGTGTGCATCGCGTCCAGCGGGAACACCACGCCGTACCCGAGGTTCCCGCCCATCCGGGCCGTCGTCTCGTTGCACATGTTCGTCTGGATCCCGACGACCACGATCTGCCCGACCCCGTGCCCCCGCAGCCACGCGTCCAGGGACGGCTCCCCGTAGAACGCCGAGTTCACCGACTTCACCACGAGCAGCTCGGGCCCGGACCCCTTCCCCCGCCGCTCCTCCACGAAGTCCTTGAAGTCGTTCCCCACGTGCCCCGCCCGCAGCGGCGACCGCGACCCCTCCGCCGAGTCGTGCCGCACGAGGACGACCGGCCGCCCGGTCTCCTGCCACAGATCGATCAGCACGGCGATGTTCCGCTCCGCGTCCGGATTGTTCCGCTTCCCCCAGTACTCCTCCTCGAAGCCCTTCTGCACGTCCACGACCACCAGCGCTGCGTTCTCCGCGATCTCCATACCGACGATCCTTCCGCCGCGGGCCCCCGTGCCCCAGAGGGGGGAATGCCACCGACCGATGGTTTACTGCCACCCGTGGCGCCGTCCCCGGAAACCCGCCCCCAGCGCATCGCGCTCCTCGCCTTCCCGGGCGTCCGCACCTTCGACGTCTCCGTCATCACCGAGGTCTGGGACAGCGACCGCACCCTCCGCGGCGTCCCCCCGTTCGAACTCCACCGCGCGGCCACCGACCCGCACGCTCCGGTACGCCTCCGGGGCGGCCTCACCCTGACTCCCGACCGCCCCCTGACCTGGCTGCACGACCTCACCCCCACGGACCTCGTCGTCGTCCCGGGCGTCGAGGACCCGGACGCCGACGTCCCGCCCCCGGTCCTCGACGCCCTCCGCCGCGCCCACGCCACCGGCATCCCGGTCGCCTCCCTCTGCGCGGGCGCCTTCGTCCTGGCCCGCGCCGGACTCCTCGACGGACGCCGCGCGGTCACCCACTGGCACCTGGCCCGCACCCTCGCGGCCCGCCACCCGGAGGTACGGGTCGAACCCGACGCCCTCTTCGTGGAGGACTCCGGCATCTGGACCTCGGCCGGCACCGCGGCCGGCATCGACCTCTGCCTCCACCTGGTCCGTACGGCCCACGGCGCCGAAGCGGCCGCGACCGTGGCCCGCTCCATGGTCACGGCCCCCTTCCGTACGGGGACCCAGGCCCAGTTCATCGAGCACCCGACCCCCCGCGCCGACCGCGACGCCGACGCCCTCGCCGCCGTACGCGCCCACGCCCTGGCCCACCTCTCCGAACCCCACACGGTCACGAGCCTCGCCGCCGTCGCCGGCACGTCCCCCCGCTCCTTCGCCCGCCACTTCCAGGCCACCACCGGCACCACCCCCCTGCACTGGCTCATCACCCAGCGCGTGGCCGCCGCCCAGAAGCTCCTGGAGCTCACCGACCACCCCCTCCCCGAGGTGGCGCGCCGCGCCGGCTTCGGCAGCGAGGTCACCATGCGCCAGCACTTCGCCTCCCGCCTCTCCACCAGCCCCCGCGCCTACCGCAACGCCTTCCGCCACCGGACCCCGGACCAGGCTTGACACGACCTTCCCGGCTCCGTAGTGTTCTCCGAGTTGTCCGACGTGAGCACCGACCCCGGTCGGCCCCGGACAGCCATTCCGCAAGAACCACAGAAGCCGACAGCGCTTTGCCGTGCCGTCGTGCTTTCCGTGCGTTTTTGCGAAATGAGGAATCCGCGTTCGAAGGTTTGGACGCCGGCCCCGATTAGCGTCGGGGGCAGGGAATCCGCTAAAGTCTCACTCGTCGGAACGGCCCAACAGCCGGAAAGACAACTCCCGCTGACTGGGAATCAGACGCCGAAAGGATCTGATAGAGTCGGAAACGCCGGAAGGGCCCGGAGCGAAAGCGAAAGGGACCGGAAAGCACCGAGGAAATCGGGTCGGAAAGATCTGATAGAGTCGGAGACGCAAGACCGAAGGGAAAAGCCCGGAG
>NZ_JNXJ01000034.1:0-69236 GCF_000716625.1 Streptomyces bikiniensis
GTACTGCAGGGGGGACCCTGTGGGAGAGTAGGACACCGCCGAACAATCATTGTGGGAAAGCCCCGCACCTCCTGGTGCGGGGCTTTTCTGCGTTCGGGGCCACCGGCGTGACCCCGTGCGCGGTGGTCCGGTGAGCTGAAGGTAGGGTCAGGGGGCAACGTCGGCACCATCCCCAGCAGGAGGCCCCCGGGTGGAGGTCCAGGAGACTCGCGTTCAGACCGACCGGGTCCTCACCATCCCCAACATTCTCAGCATGGCGCGCCTCGTCGGCGTGCCGCTGTTTCTGTGGTTGATTCTCCGCCCCGAGTTCGGCGGCCCCAAGAGCGACGGGTGGGCGCTTCTCGTCCTGGCGCTCAGTGGTGTCAGCGACTACCTCGACGGGAAACTCGCCCGACGCTGGAACCAGATCAGCAGCCTCGGCCGGCTGCTCGATCCCGCCGCCGACCGCCTGTACATCCTGTCCACCCTCGTGGGCCTCACCTGGCGGGAGATCCTGCCGCTCTGGCTGACCGTCGCCCTCCTGGCGCGTGAGGCCATGCTCCTGGTCATGGTGGGAATCCTCCGCCGACACGGCTACCCGCCGCCGCAGGTCAACTTCCTCGGAAAAGCTGCGACTTTCAACCTCATGTACGCGTTCCCGTTGCTGCTTCTCAGTGACGGAACGGGCTGGCTTTCGTCACTCGCTGAAGTTTTCGGGTGGGCCTTCGCCGGATGGGGTACAACTCTGTATTGGTGGGCAGGGATCCTCTACGTGGTCCAGGTCCGTCGACTCGTGAAGACGGATACCGAGGCCGATTGAGCCCGTTCCTTCTGTGTCGAGCAGCGTCGCCGGCAACAACGAGGACGTCCGTGGGCTACTGAGCGGACAGGCGAAGTCGGCAGGACCGTCATCTCTTGAAGGAGGACGCTTCCGACATGAAGGCCGTCGTGATGGCCGGTGGCGAGGGAACCCGTCTTCGCCCCATGACCTCGAGCATGCCCAAGCCTCTTCTGCCGGTGGTGAACCGGCCGATCATGGAGCACGTCCTACGACTGCTCAAGAGGCACGGTCTCAACGAGACCGTCGTCACCGTTCAGTTTCTCGCCTCTCTGGTCCGAAATTACTTCGGTGACGGCGAAGAGCTCGGGATGGAGCTCACCTATGCCAATGAGGAGAAGCCGCTCGGTACAGCGGGAAGCGTGAAGAACGCCGAGGAAGCGCTGAAGGACGACGCCTTCCTCGTCATCTCGGGGGACGCGCTCACCGATTTCGATCTCACCGATCTCATCGCCTTCCACAAGGAGAAGGGCGCACTCGTCACGGTCTGCCTCACCCGGGTGCCGAACCCCCTGGAGTTCGGGATCACGATCGTCGACGAGGAGGGCAAGGTCGAACGCTTCCTGGAGAAGCCGACCTGGGGCCAGGTCTTCTCGGACACCGTGAACACGGGCATCTACGTGATGGAACCCGAGGTGTTCGACTACGTCGAGGCCGACACGTCGGTCGACTGGTCGGGGGACGTCTTCCCGCAGCTCATGAAGGAGGGCAAGCCGATCTACGGCTATGTCGCCGAGGGCTACTGGGAGGACGTCGGTACGCACGAGAGCTATGTGAAGGCCCAGGCGGACGTCCTGGAGGGCAAGGTCCAGGTCGACATCGACGGCTTCGAGATCTCGCCCGGGGTGTGGGTCTCGGAAGGCGCCGAGGTGCACCCCGACGCCGTGCTGCGGGGACCGCTCTACATCGGTGACTACGCCAAGGTCGAGGCCGGTGCCGAGATCCGCGAGCACACCGTCGTCGGGTCGAACGTGGTCGTCAAGAGCGGGGCCTTCCTGCACAAGGCCGTCGTCCACGACAACGTCTACATCGGCCAGCAGAGCAATCTGCGCGGCTGTGTGATCGGCAAGAACACCGACGTCATGCGGGCCGCCCGGATCGAGGACGGAGCCGTCATCGGGGACGAGTGCCTGGTCGGTGAGGAATCGATCGTGCAGGGCAACGTCCGGGTCTACCCGTTCAAGACGATCGAGGCCGGCGCGTTCGTCAACACCTCGGTCATCTGGGAGTCCCGGGGCCAGGCCCACCTCTTCGGCGCGCGCGGGGTCTCCGGCATCCTCAACGTGGAGATCACCCCCGAGCTGGCCGTCCGCCTCGCGGGCGCGTACGCCACGACCCTGAAGAAGGGCTCGACCGTCACCACGGCCCGTGACCACTCCCGAGGCGCCCGCGCGCTGAAACGGGCGGTGATCTCGGCGCTGCAGGCCAGCGCCATCGACGTACGCGACCTGGAGAACGTACCGCTGCCGGTGGCGAGACAGCAGACCGCGCGCGGAAGCGCCGGCGGCATCATGATCCGGACCTCGCCCGGTGTGCCCGACTCCGTCGACATCATGTTCTTCGACGAGCGCGGCGCCGACCTCTCGCAGGGCGGGCAGCGCAAGCTCGACCGGGTGTTCGCGCGCCAGGAGTACCGGAGGGCCTTCCCCGGCGAGATCGGAGACCTCTCCTTCCCGGCGAGCGTCTTCGACTCGTACACCGGGTCGCTGCTGCGGAACGTCGACACCTCCGGGATCGCGGAGGCCGGCCTCAAGGTCGTCGTGGACGCCTCCAATGGCAGCGCCGGGCTCGTCCTGCCCAGCCTGCTCGGACGGCTCGGGGTCGACTCGCTGACGATCAACCCCGGTCTCGACGAGTCCAGGCCCACGGAGTCGGTCGAGAGCCGACGGGCCGGACTCGTACGGCTCGGGGAGATCGTGGCCTCGGCGCGCGCCGCGTTCGGCGTGCGGTTCGACCCCGTCGGCGAGCGTCTTTCGCTCGTGGACGAGCGGGGCCGGATCATCGAGGACGACCGGGCGCTCCTGGTGATGCTGGACCTGGTGGCGGCCGAACGGCGCTCCGGGCGGGTCGCGCTGCCGGTGACCACCACGCGGATCGCCGAGCAGGTCGCCGCGTACCACGGCACCCAGGTCGAGTGGACGACCACCTCGCCCGACGACCTCACCCGGGTCGGCCGGGAGGAGTCCACGATCTTCGGCGGCGACGGGCGCGGCGGGTTCATCGTGCCCGAGTTCAGCAGCGTCTTCGACGGGACCGCCGCCTTCGTGCGGCTGATCGGTCTCGTGGCGCGGACGCAGCTCACGCTGAGCCAGATCGACGCCCGGATCCCGCGGGCCCACGTCCTCAAGCGGGACATCGCGACCCCGTGGGCCGTGAAGGGGCTCGTGATGCGCAAGGTGGTCGAGGCGGCGGGCAACCGCTCCGTCGACACCACCGACGGCGTCCGGGTGGTCGAGGCCGACGGGCGCTGGGTGATGGTGCTGCCCGACCCGGCCGAAGCCGTCACCCATCTGTGGGCGGAAGGTCCCGACGACACCTCCGCGCAGGCCCTGCTCGACGAGTGGGCCGCGGTGGTCGACAGCGCAGGCAGCTGACGCGGTCGACCCGTCCGGCGGGTAGGTGCCCGAGGGGTGCCTCCCCGCCGGACGGAGGGGCCATTCGGCGGTATGCCGCACGACGTGCGACGATGTGCGGCATGTCGCAGCAGCCCCCCGTTCGGAGCACCGGATCACCGCCGCCGCGGCCGGACGCGTCCATGTCGCTGCTGAACAACGTGATCGACCACGCCCTGGACGACGGGTACGCCGAGGCGACCGCGCGGCGCGCCGCCGAGGGCGGTGGGACGCCCCGCAGCGTGCGGGCGAAGCTCGGCGTCGCCGCCGGCCTGCTCCTCGCGGCCGCCGTGGTGACCGTCGGCGGGGCCGAGGCGCGGGTCTCCGCGCCGATCGTCGCCAAGGAGCGGCAGGAGCTGATCGACCGGATCGAGGCGGAGTCGTCGGGGGCCGACGGTCTGGAGCAGGACATCGAGCGGATCCGGGCCGAGGTCGGGGAGCGGCAGCGGCAGGCGCTCCAGGAGTACGGCGGGGACCAGGCCGAGCTGGTGGGGCTGCTCTCGGGCGCGACGCCGGTGCACGGCCCCGGGGTGCGGCTCGTCGTGGACGACGCCAAGGGCACCGACACCGGTGGCGGCGGACCGCGGGAGAGCAGCGGTTTCTCCGACACGGGCCGGGTCCGCGACCGGGACATGCAGCGCGTGGTCAACGGGCTGTGGGAGTCGGGCGCCGAAGCCGTCGCGATCAACGGGCAGCGGCTGACATCGCTGTCCGCGATCCGGGCCGCCGGCGACGCGATACTGGTCGACAACAAGCCGCTGGTGCCGCCGTACACCGTCCTCGCGATCGGGAACGGGCAGAAGCTGAGCACCGCGTTCCAGGACAGCGCCGACGGGCAGTACCTGCACGCGCTGGTGGAGAACTTCGGGATCAGGAGCAGCATCTCCGCCGAGGGCGACGTGCGCCTGCCGGCCGCGCCGAGCCTGACCGTACGTACCGCAGAGCCGAGGGGGGCCGGGGCGACGCCCTCCGGTCGGGCCACGGCCGACACAGGGAAGGGCACATCGTGATCGCCGTACTGGGCCTGATCGTCGGAGTGGTGGTCGGACTGTTGGTCCGCCCCGAGGTTCCGGCGGTGGTCGAGCCCTATCTTCCGATCGCCGTGGTCGCCGCCCTCGATGCGGTCTTCGGCGGGCTGCGGGCCATGCTCGACGGGATCTTCGTGGACAAGGTCTTCGTGGTCTCCTTCCTGTCCAACGTGGTCGTGGCCGCGCTGATCGTCTTCCTCGGCGACAAGCTGGGCGTGGGCGCGCAGCTGTCGACCGGCGTGGTCGTCGTCCTCGGCATCCGGATCTTCTCCAACGCGGCCGCCATCCGGCGCCATGTCTTCCGGGCGTGAGACCGATGAACGAGAACCCGCAGAACTCACAGAACCCGCAGAATCCCGAGGAGCCGGAGAGCCCCCGGGTCCCCCGGAACGCGCAGAGCCCGCAGAGCCCTCAAGGGCCGCCGGACCCCCGGGCTCCCCAAGCCCCCCGGAACCCCCAGGGCCCCCAGGGACCGGATCCGAGGGAACCCCGTGGCCCGGAGGTGCGGCGGCCCTCCGGGGAGCCCGGGGCTCCGACAGGGCCCGGGGCGGCCGGGACTCCGGAAAGGCCCGCCGTGCCCGAGGACGAGAGCACCCGGGCCCTCCGGAAGGTGGAGCCGCGCCCGCCCTCCCCGCACCCCCACCAGCACCGGAAGCCCTCCGGCGAGGCCGTGCCCGGTACGCCCCCGGCCCCGGGCGGCGCGGACCGGGGCGTACGGGAGCCCGGAGTGTCCCCCGCGTCCGGTCCGTCCCCGGCCGCCGAACCGCCGGCCGCGGGCACGCCCGCACGGGACGAGCAGGGCGGGCGCCGCAGGCTGGTCTCCGCGCTGTGGCCGCCCAGAGTGACCCGGGCCCAACTCGTCGTCGCCCTGCTGCTGTTCGGCCTCGGGCTCGGCCTGGCCATCCAGGTCTCCTCGACCAGTGACAACAGCGCGCTCCGGGGCGCACGCCAGGAGGACCTGGTGCGCATCCTCGACGAGCTCGACGACCGCACGCAGCGCCTGGAGGACGAGAAGGCCCGCCTGGAGAAGCAGCGTTCCGAGCTGGAGTCCAGCTCGGACCAGGCCGAGGAGGCGCGCAAGCAGACCCGGGAGAAGGAGCGGCAGCTCGGCATCCTGGCCGGTACGGTCGCCGCCGAGGGGCCCGGCATCACCCTGTCCGTCGGAGACCCCACCGGGTCCGTCGAGTCGGACATGCTGCTCGACGCCATCCAGGAGCTGCGCGCGGCGGGCGCCGAGGCGATCCAGGTCAACGGCGTACGGGTGGTGGCGGACAGCTATTTCACCGGTAGCGGTGACGACATGCGGATCGATGGAACGAAGGTGGCCGCTCCGTACGTCTTCAAGGTCATCGGCAAGCCGGAGGATCTCGAGCCCGCGCTCAACATCCCCGGCGGTGTCGTGCAGACCCTCGAGAAGGAGCAGGCCACGGCCACGGTGGAGCGGTCGGCGAAGATCGTCGTCGACGCCTTGCGACCGGCGAAGCGGCCTGACTACGCTCAGTCGTCCTCGCAGTGAGGAGGCGTACGAGGGGGGTCCCGCGACAAGGGCAGGGCCTTGCGGGGGGTCGGCGCATCACAACGGTGGTGCGTGGTGGAAACTGTCCGGAGGATACGGACGTTGTGAAGGTGTCCGGGTCGGCAGGTGTGATGGATCTCGGTTCGTCCTGCCCCACGGGCGGGTCTGTTTCGGTCAAGGGGAATCGCCCGTGAAGTTGTTTGCGAAGTTGTTCGGCAAGAGCGCACGCGAGGACGGCGGCAACGCCCGGCACCGCGCGCCGCGCCACGCCCAGAGCGAGGAGCAGGGCGGCGAGCGCCCGCTCTTCCGTGACGAGGTCGAGGGTCGGGGCGGTGACATTCCGGGCGCACCGGGCGCGTCTTCTGTTGACCCCGCCGGGGCCGCCCGCATAGGTTTCGGAGAACCATCGACCTCGAGTACGGGTGGAGGGTTTGCCCCCGACCCGTACGCGACACAGACCTCGGCGGGGCAGCCGCGGCAGGAGGATGCGTCCATGCCGGTGTGTACGAGGTGCGGTCACCGCAACGCGGCCGACAGCCGCTTCTGCTCCCACTGCGGCACGCCGCTGCGGGGCGGGGTCGCTCCCGAGCGCGCGTCGGAGACGACGTCCACGATCTCCATCTCGGGTCTGGAGGCCTACGACGCGGAGGTCACCGGCCAGACCGCGCTGCCCTCGCTCTCCCCGGAGGCGCTGGCGGCCGTGGAGGCGCTGCCGCCGGGCTCCGCGCTCCTCGTGGTGCGCCGGGGGCCGAACTCCGGCAGCCGGTTCCTCCTCGACGGGGAGCTGACGACGGCCGGCCGTCACCCGCAGAGCGACATCTTCCTGGACGACGTCACGGTCTCCCGGCGGCACGTCGAGTTCCGGCGGGGGCAGGACGGCAGTTTCACCGTCTCCGACGTCGGCAGCCTCAACGGCACGTACGTCAACCGCGAGCCGATCGACTCGGTCGTTCTGTCCAACGGTGACGAGGTGCAGATCGGCAAGTACCGGCTGGTCTTCTATTCGAGCCAGCGGGGCGTGTGACGCCCCGGGGAACCCCCTTCAGGGAAGGTCCATGCTGCGAACACCGACGGGCGGTGCCGGATCCGGCACCGCCACCGCGGGCGACAGGCTGGTCAGCATCGGCACGGTGCTGAACCAGCTGCGCGACGAGTTTCCGGAAGTGACCATCTCCAAGATCCGGTTCCTGGAGGCCGAGGGGCTCGTCGAGCCCCGGCGGACGGCTTCCGGGTACCGGAAGTTCAGCCCGCAGGACGTGGAACGGCTCGCCCGGATCCTGCGGATGCAGCGGGACCACTACCTTCCGCTGAAGGTCATCCGCGAGCACCTCGACGCCCTCGCCAGGGGGGAGCGGATCGAGCTCCCGGCGCCCGGGCGCCGACGGGACCTCCTGGAGGGGCCCTGGGAGCAGGAGGCGGAGCCGCCGGCCGCCGCGCGGCTCGGACGGGCCGAGCTGCTCGCCGCCGCCGAGGTCACCGAGGCCGAGCTCGCCGAGTGGGAGTCGTACGGTCTGATCGCCGAGACGGAGGGCGGGGGCTACGAGGCCGAGGCCGTCACCGTCGCCCGGCTCGTGGCGGATCTGGGGAGATTCGGTCTGGAGCCCCGCCACCTGCGGTCCGTGAAGGCGGCCGCCGACCGGGAGGCCGGACTGATCGAACAGGTGGTCGCACCGCTGCGCCGGCACCGCAATCCGCAGACCAGGGCCCATGCGGAGGCCACCGCCCAGGAGCTGGCCGCGCAGTCCGTACGGCTGCACGCGGCCCTGGTGCAGATCGCCCTGGGCGCCCGATCCAAGTGACCCCGGAGGGGCCCGACTATCCAAACCGGTCGGGCACGTCCTAGGGTTGCTGTGTGAACGAGCTCGACGTTGTGGGTGTCCGAGTGGAAATGCCCTCCAATCAGCCGATCGTGCTCCTGCGTGAAGTGGGAGGCGATCGTTACCTCCCCATCTGGATCGGACCGGGGGAGGCGACCGCGATCGCCTTCGCGCAGCAGGGGATGGCCCCTCCGCGGCCGCTGACGCACGACCTGTTCAAGGACGTGCTGGAGGCCGTGGGGCAGGAGCTCACCGAAGTCCGCATCACTGATCTGCGTGACGGGGTCTTCTATGCCGAACTGGTCTTCGCCAGCGGCGTCGAGGTGAGCGCCCGGCCGTCCGACGCGATAGCGCTGGCCCTCCGGACCGGGACACCGATCTTCGGCAGCGACGGCGTCCTGGACGACGCCGGCATCGCGATTCCGGACGAGCAGGAGGACGAGGTGGAGAAGTTCCGCGAATTCCTCGACCAGATCTCACCGGAGGACTTCGGGACCAACAGTCAGTGAAACCGGGCGGTACGGCCGGAGGCCGTTCGCGGGGCGTTGTCAGGGCATTCGAGTAGCCTTTCCCCGAAGAGAGACACGGGAAACCACTCTCAGGGTGATTATCACTCGGCGTGCCGAGTGTGGCGATCGTTGACGCACCCCGAGTGACTGCCTACCTTCGTGTGGGCAGGTCAAGGACGGAGGGTCGGCGTGATGAGCAGCGCGGACGGTACGGCGGGCAGCTCCCTCGGACGGGTGTCCGGGGAGAACGGTCCGTATCCGCTTCACGGCAGGGTGGGCGACTTCGGTACGGAGGCCGGTGCGGGCGCGGCGGACGAGGTGATCGGCTACCGCGGCCCCACGGCGTGCGCGGCCGCCGGCATCACCTACCGCCAATTGGACTACTGGGCGCGCACCGGGCTCGTGGAGCCGAGCGTGCGGCCCGCGTACGGGTCGGGGACGCAGCGGCTCTACAGCTTCCGTGACGTCGTCGTCCTGAAGATCGTCAAGCGTTTCCTCGACACCGGGGTGGCCCTGCAGAACATCCGGGCCGCCGTGCAGCACCTGCGGGCCCGGGGCTTCCGGGACCTGGAGCGGATGACGCTCATGAGCGACGGGGCCACGGTCTACGAGTGCTCCTCGCCCGACGAGGTCGTCGACCTGCTCCAGGGCGGGCAGGGCGTCTTCGGGATCGCCGTCGGGGTGGTCTGGCGGGACGTGGAGGCGGCGCTCTCGCAGCTGCACGGGGAGCGGGTGGACACCGGCGAGACGCTTGTGGGGCACAACCCCGGCGACGAGCTGGCCCGGAGACGGCGGGACCGCGCGGTCTGAGCCGGTTTACGGGACGGCTCCCGGAGCGGTTCCCGGGCCGGCCCCGTCGCGGGGCGGGCCGGGGGTGGTCCCGGGGGCGGCCCCGTCGCGGGGCGGTCGGGCGTTGTCAGTGCCGTGGGGGAACATCGGGGGCGTGAGAACCGCGCCGACGATCCTGCATCTCGACATGGATGCGTTCTTCGCCGCCGCAGAGCAGGCGGCGAAGCCCAGCCTGCGCGGAAAACCCGTGGTCGTGGGCGGGCTCGGGCCACGGGGCGTGGTCGCCACCGCCTCGTACGAGGCGCGCCGCTTCGGGGTCCACTCGGCGATGCCGATGGGCCAGGCGCGGCGGCTCGCGCCGAACGCGGCCTACCTCGTGCCGCGCTTCGCCTTCTACCGGTCGATCAGCGAGCAGGTCATGCGGCTGCTCGGACTCCTGTCCCCGCTCGTGGAGCCCCTCAGCCTCGACGAGGCCTTCGTGGACCTGGAGGCGGGGGGCGTCGCCGACGACACCGCGAGCGCGCGGGCGGTGGGGGAGCGGCTGCGGGCCGACATCCTCGCGACGACCGGGCTCACCGGGTCGGTGGGGCTCGCGGGGTCCAAGATGCTCGCGAAGATCGCCTCCGAGCAGGCGAAGCCGGACGGGCTCGCCCTCATACCGCCGGGCACCGAGCGGGAGCTCCTCGGACCGAAGTCCGTGCGGATCCTGCCCGGGGTCGGGCCGGCGACCGGGGAACACCTGCGGCGGGCCGGGATGACGACCGTGTCCGACCTCGCGGAAGCGGGCGAGGACGAGCTCGTACGGCTCCTGGGGCGGGCGCACGGGGCCTCGCTATACCGCATGGCCCAGGGGCACGACGACCGGCCCGTGGTGGCCGAGCGGGACGCCAAGTCCGTCTCCGTCGAGGACACCTTCGCCGTGGACCTGCACGACCGGGTACGGATCCGGGGCGAGGTCGAGCGGCTCGCGGAGCGGTGTGTGGAGCGGCTGCGGGCGTCGGGGCACTCGGGGCGGACGATCGTCCTGAAGGTGCGGAGGTTCGACTTCTCGACGCTGACCCGGTCCGAGACGCTGCGGGGGCCGACGGACGCGCTCGGGGTCGTGCGGGAGGCGGCGGGGCGGCTCCTGGACTCCGTGGACACCACGGGGGGCGTGCGGCTGCTCGGGGTGGGGGTGAGCGGGCTCGCGGACTACACGCAGGAGGACCTGTTCGCCCAGGCGGAGCTGGTGGGGGAGCGGCACGCGGAGGGTGCCGCTCCGGTGGCGCCCGAGGTCGCGGTGGCCGAGCCGGCCGGGCCCGTCGAGGCCGCCGAGCGGTACTGGGCGCCCGGGCACGACGTGCGGCACGCGGTGCACGGGGCCGGGTGGGTGCAGGGGAGCGGGCTCGGGCGGGTCACGGTGCGGTTCGAGGAACCGGGGTCGGCGCCGGGGCGGGTGCGGACGTTCGCCGTGGACGATCCGGAACTGGAGACGGGGGAGCCGTTGCCGCTGGTACGGGAGCCGGTGCCGGTGCCGGTTCCGTCGGCGGCCGCGGGTCTGCCCGGGAGCGGTGCCGCGCCGTCGGCGGCCGCGGGCCGTGGGGGTGCGCCCGGCCTGGCGGCCGGGCCGGATTCCCGCCCGCACCACCGGTGACGGTGGGCGGGCGGAGGTGTGGGCCTTCTCTTGGGGGTGCCGCGCCGTCGGCGGCTGCGGACCGTGGGGTGTTTCCGGCCGGGCCGGGGATCGACCGTCGCCCGTCGAGGTCGGCGGGCCTTCCGGCGTGCGGGACCCGCTGCGGGCCGGTGGCGGCGGCCGACCCGGTTGAGCCGGGCTTTCCGGTGTGGAGGGAGCGGCTTCGGGTCAGCCGCCCTCCTGGCCCGCCAGGCGGCCGAAGTCCTTGTCCGGGGCGTCCGTGGGGGGCGGGGGGAGGGCGAGGCTGTAGTGGCGGTAGAGCTGGAGTTCCTGCTCCGGGGAGAGGTGCCGGCCCACGCCGAAGTCCGGGGCGTCCTTGATGAGGGCGCGTTCGAACGGAACGTGGAGGCCGTCGTCGAGCAGGTCGCTCGGCTCCAGGGGGACGAACGCGTCCCTGCTGAACAGGCCGGTGCGGACCGCGGCCCACTCCGGTACGCCCGTCGCGTCGTCCAGGTACACCTCGTCGACGGTGCCGATCTTGTGTCCGTTCCGGTCGTACGCCTTGCGGCCGATCAGGCTGCGCGGATCGATGTCGGTCTGCACGGTCCCTCCAACTGGTCGCAACTCCTCTACCCCCTACCAAAGGGCACATCCGGGATGTCGGCCACTTGAGCGAAGGGAGCCGCAACCGCGCTGGTAGGCTGGGTGTGGCTGTCGACCCCGTGCGGGAGAGTCCCCCGGAGAAACCTTCCGGTGGGCGCCGAAGGAGCAAATCCTCCCCGGAATCTCTCAGGCCCCCGTACCGCACGGACGAGGTCACTCTGGAAAGCAGAGCGGATGTCCGACGGCATGCGCTCTCACCGACGGTGAAAGCCAGCGTGCCGCGAGGCGCGCCGGTGAAGCTCTCAGGTTGAGATGACAGAGGGGGAGGCCGTCCGGGCACCCGCGCCGTGGTGCCCCTCGCAGGTCGTGACGACCAGGAGGCCTCCGTACATGACCGCCAACCGCATTCCGCTCTCCGAGCTCGAACAGGGCATCCCGTTCGAGCAGCGGCACATCGGGCCCGACGCCGAGGCCCGGGCCAAGATGCTCGCCCAGGTCGGTTACGGCTCGCTCGACGAGCTCACGGCCGCCGCGGTGCCGGACGTGATCAAGAACGCCGAGGCGCTGGGCCTGCCGGCCGCGCGCACCGAGGCCGAGGTGCTCGCCGAGCTGCGCGCGCTCGCCGACCGCAACCAGGTCCTCGCCCCGATGATCGGCCTCGGCTACTACGGCACCTTCACCCCGCCGGTGATCCTCCGGAACGTGATGGAGAACCCCGCCTGGTACACGGCCTACACGCCGTACCAGCCGGAGATCTCCCAGGGCCGCCTGGAGGCCCTGCTGAACTTCCAGACCATGGTCGCCGACCTGACCGGCCTGCCCACCTCCGGCGCCTCCCTGCTCGACGAGGGCACCGCCGCCGCCGAGGCCATGGCGCTGTCCCGCCGCGTCGGCAAGGTCAAGAAGGGCGTCTTCCTGATCGACGCCGACGCCCTGCCGCAGACGATCGCCGTCATCGAGACCCGTGCCGAGCCGACCGGCGTCGAGGTCGTCGTCGCCGACCTGAGCGAGGGCATCCCCGCCGAGATCGCCGAGCGCGGCGTCTTCGGCGTGCTGATCCAGTACCCCGGCGCCTCCGGCGCCGTCCGCGACATCAAGCCGCTGATCGACGCGGCCCACGAGCTGGGCGCGATCGTCACCGTCGCCGCCGACCTGCTCGCCCTCACCCTGCTCACCTCGCCCGGCGAGCTGGGCGCCGACATCGCCGTCGGCACCACGCAGCGCTTCGGCGTCCCCATGGGCTTCGGCGGACCGCACGCCGGTTACATGGCCGTCCAGGACAAGCACGCCCGCTCCCTGCCCGGCCGTCTCGTGGGCGTGTCCGTCGACGCCGACGGCAACCGCGCGTACCGCCTGGCCCTCCAGACCCGCGAGCAGCACATCCGCCGCGAGAAGGCCACCAGCAACATCTGTACCGCCCAGGTGCTGCTCGCCGTCATGGCCGGCATGTACGCCGTCTACCACGGCCCCGACGGCCTCAAGGGCATCGCGCTCCGCACCCACCGGTACGCCGCGATCCTCGCCGCCGGCCTGCGCGCCGGAGGCGTCGAGCTGACCGGGGACGTCTTCTTCGACACCCTCACCGCCCGCGTCCCCGGCAAGGCCGACGAGGTCGTGGCCGCCGCCCGCAAGGCCGGCGTGAACCTGTACCGCGCCGACGCCGATCACGTCTCGGTCTCCTGCGACGAGACCACCACGCGCGAGCAGCTCGCCGCCGTCTGGGCCGCCTTCGGCGTCACCGCCGACGTCGAGGCCCTGGACGCCGCCACCGAGGACGCGCTGCCCGCCGGTCTGCTGCGCTCCGACGCGTACCTGACCCACCCGGTCTTCCACGCGCACCGCTCCGAGACCTCGATGCTGCGCTACCTGCGCCGTCTCGCGGACCGCGACTACGCGCTCGACCGCGGCATGATCCCGCTCGGCTCCTGCACGATGAAGCTGAACGCGACCACCGAGATGGAGCCGGTGACCTGGCCCGAGTTCGGCCAGATCCACCCCTTCGCCCCGGTCGAGCAGGCCCAGGGCTACCTGACGCTCATCACCGAGCTGGAGGAGCGCCTCGCCGAGGTCACCGGCTACGACAAGGTGTCGATCCAGCCCAACGCCGGTTCGCAGGGCGAGCTGGCCGGTCTCCTCGCCGTCCGCGCGTACCACCGGGCCAACGGCGACGAGCAGCGCACGGTCTGCCTCATCCCGTCCTCCGCGCACGGCACCAACGCCGCCTCCGCCGTGATGGCCGGCATGAAGGTCGTCGTGGTCAAGACCGCCGACGACGGCGAGGTCGACGTCGAGGACCTGCGGGCCAAGATCGCCCAGTACCGCGACGAGCTGTCCGTCCTGATGATCACCTACCCGTCCACGCACGGCGTGTTCGAGGAGCACGTCGCGGACATCTGCGCCGAGGTCCACGAGGCCGGCGGCCAGGTGTACGTCGACGGCGCCAACCTCAACGCCCTGGTCGGCCTGGCCAAGCCCGGCCACTTCGGCGGCGACGTCTCGCACCTGAACCTGCACAAGACCTTCTGCATCCCGCACGGCGGCGGCGGCCCCGGCGTCGGCCCGGTCGGCGTCCGCGCCCACCTCGCCCCGTACCTGCCGAACCACCCGCTCCAGCCCACCGCGGGCCCGGAGACCGGCGTCGGCCCGATCTCGGCCGCCCCGTGGGGCTCCGCCGGCATCCTGCCGATCTCCTGGTCGTACGTGCGCCTGATGGGCGGCGAGGGCCTCAAGCGCGCCACCCAGGTCGCGGTGCTCGCGGCGAACTACGTCGCCAAGCGCCTGGAGCCGCACTTCCCGGTGCTCTACACCGGTCCGGCCGGCCTGGTCGCCCACGAGTGCATCGTGGACCTGCGCCCGCTGTCCAAGGCGACCGGCGTCACCGTCGACGACATCGCCAAGCGTCTGATCGACTACGGCTTCCACGCGCCGACGATGTCCTTCCCGGTGGCCGGCACGCTGATGATCGAGCCGACCGAGTCCGAGGACCTGACCGAGCTGGACCGCTTCTGCGACACGATGATCGCGATCCGGGCCGAGATCGAGAAGGTCGCCGGGGGCGAGTGGCCGGCGGACGACAACCCGCTGCACAACGCCCCGCACACCGCGGCAGCGCTCGGCGGCGCGTGGAACCACCCGTACACGCGGGAGGAGGCGGTCTTCCCGGCCGGCGTCTCGGCCGCCGACAAGTACTGGCCGCCGGTGCGCCGCATCGACGGCGCCTTCGGCGACCGGAACCTGGTCTGCTCCTGCCCGCCGCTGGACGAGTACGACCACTGAGGCCGCGGGCCTTCACGGCCGGGTCTCACGACCGAGGGCCGGTCCGGAGAGTTCTTCTCCGGGCCGGCCCTCGGGCTTCGTCCCTCGTACGGCCCGCTCAGGCGGCGGTCGTCACCCGGCCCGCCGCGAGCGGCCGGTGCGGGGCGATGATCTGCCCGTCCGGCAGGAGCTCACCGGTGTCCTCGAAGAGCAGGACGCCGTTGCACAGCAGGCTCCAGCCCTGCTCCGGGTGGTGTGCCGTCAGTCGGGCCGCCTCGCGGTCGGCGGAGTCGGCGGTGGGACAGGCGGGCTGGTGCTGGCACATGGATGGGTTCTTTCGCTGCGTCGTGGTGGATGTCCTGCGGCTCTGCGCGCTCATGGCCGCCCCCGTCGGTCGGTTCGGTTCCGGTCCAAGTCTTGCCCCCGGGACGGACTTCCGCAGGTATTTCGCGGCAGCTCGTCCTCTCCTGGGAGGACGCGTCACCCGCAGGGGCGGTTCGGCTCGACCACCCCGTCCCTTCGGGTGGTTCGGGGTGGTCCGAGCGGGCTAGTCCGTACGGGAGGGGTGTTCGGACGGGGCGTTCGGGCGGGTGGTCCGGACAGCAGTGCGCCCCGTGGCCCGGTCGGGGCACGGGGCGCGGGTGCGCGTGCGGTGGATCAGGCGGGCGCCGCCGAGCCCAGGAGGGGCGGCGGCGCGAGGCGCGTGCTGAGGACGGGCAGGAGGTCGGCGACCGGGTACGGGCGGTGGGACGCGATCCCCGGGGGTGCGGGGGCCAGGGGCACCATCAGGTCGGCGGCGCCCGGGGCGACGGTGGTGTCGTCGGCCTCCGGGGCGGTGGCGCCGTCCGGTTCCGGGACGGCGTGCAGCCAGAGGGTCAGCATGTAGAGCTCCGGCACGGAGAGCAGCCGGGGCCGGTAGGCGACCGGCAGGCCCTCGGCCTGGTGCAGGGCCCGTTCCGTGGCGGAGACGTACGGTCCCTCGAAGAAGTGCGAGAAGGACCAGCCGTCCGGAGTGAGCATGGTGTCCGCGGCGGCGATCGTCCGGTCCCCGTTCCGGATCAGGAAGCGCCACCCGGCGAGCCGGGTGCGGGGAGGGTGTCCCGGGGCTCCGGTGACGCCCAACACGTGGACGGGCAGCGGGAGTTCGGGGCTCAGTGGTCCCTGCGCGGCCCGCAGGGCGGGGGTGCGCGCCTCACGGACGGCGGTCGGTGAGCCGAGCGCCGCGAGGACGCTGCGGAGGGCCGGCGCGGGGGCCGGAGAGGGTCGGAGCATGGTGGGTCGCCTCTCGCTCAGGAGACACGGTGACGCGTGGGCAGGTACGACGGCGCTGTCGGCGGCGGGGCCAGAGAGGGGCCATGGGGCCATGGCCGGGCGCCAACACTCTGCCTCGTCCGCGGAGTTTATACGACATGTGTTCACACAGTGTTTCCGCTAGACGTCGCCGATATTCCTGACAAGACCTCATCAGGTCGTCTTCGAGGGGCGTCGAAGCGGAATCAGGAGGACGATACCGCTCTCGCCTGCGCACACCGCGAGGAGCCGGTCGGCTGAATTGCGACCCCGATTTTCGGGACAATATGACATTGGTATATGTCGTTCGTCGCGTGCCCGTGGAATGTGCCGTTGGAGTGCTGCATCCAGCCTATCCTCCGACAGGCCCGTTCCGCAGGCGTTGTGGATCAAAGAGGTGGGCATCATGGTCCGTGACGCGCGGCCGCCCTGACGGCCGCCCACCCGGGGAAGGACGCTTCGATGGGCGAGAAGGTCGTGGCCGACGGGTTCGGCCCGTCCGACCGGCAGCAGTACCGGAGGAAACTCCAGCAATGTCTGGCGGGGCTCGCGAGGCTCCTGGCGGAGAAGAGGTTCGACCGCCCGCGCAATCTCATGGGCGTGGAGATCGAGCTCAATCTCGCCGGTGCGGACGGTCTGCCCCGCATGCTGAACGGTCCGGTTCTCGAAAAGATCGCGAGCCCCGATTTCCAGACGGAACTCGGAATGTTCAACCTCGAAGTGAACATCGCCCCCCACCAGCTGGAGGGGCACGTGTTCGACCGGCTCGCGGAGGAGATCGGAGCCGGAATCGGATACGCCGACCGCAAGGCGGCGGAGCTCGACGCGGGCGTCGTCATGATCGGCGTGCTGCCCACCCTCGAACAGCACGACCTGGTCCCCGAGAACCTGTCGGACAACGACCGCTACGCCCTCCTCAACGACCAGATACTGGCCGCGCGGGGCGAGGACCTCATCCTCGACATCCACGGCGTCGAACGCCTCCAGTGCACCTCGGAGTCGATCGTCCCCGAGGCCGCCTGCACCTCGGTCCAACTCCACCTCCAGGTCACCCCGGCCCGGTTCGCCGCCGTCTGGAACGCGGCGCAGGCCGTCTCCGGGGTGCAGATCGCGCTCGGCGCCAACGCCCCCTTCGTCTTCGGCCGGGAGCTGTGGCGGGAGTCCCGCCCGCCGCTCTTCCAGCAGGCCACCGACACCCGGCCGCCCGAGCTCCAGTCCCAGGGGGTGCGGCCGCGCACCTGGTTCGGGGAGCGCTGGATCGACTCGGCGTACGACCTCTTCGAGGAGAACCTGCGCTACTTCCCCGCCCTCCTCCCCCTCCACGACGAGGAGGACCCGCTGCTCGTCCTCGACCGGGGCGGGGTGCCGCGCCTCCAGGAGCTCGTCCTGCACAACGGCACGGTCTACCGCTGGAACCGGCCGGTGTACGGCCTGGTCGACGGCGTCCCGCACCTGCGCGTCGAGAACCGGGTCCTGCCGGCGGGGCCGACCGTGACGGACGTGATCGCGAACGCCGCCTTCTACTACGGCCTGGTGCGCGCGCTCGCCGACGAGACCCGGCCGGTGTGGAAGCGGATGTCCTTCGAGGACGCCGAGGCCAACTTCGACACGGCCTGCCGCCACGGCATCGAGGCGGAGCTGCGCTGGCCCCGGCCGGGGCGCGCGGGCGGCGTCGCCACCCTGCCGGCCGTACGGCTCGTCCTGGAGGAACTGCTGCCGCTCGCCGCGGCCGGGCTCGACGCCTGGCACGTCGAGCCCGCCGACCGGGACCGCTACCTCGGGGTGATCGAGCAGCGCTGCCGACGGCGGGTGAACGGCGCCTCCTGGCAGGTCGACACCTTCCACCGGGCCCTGGAGGGGGGCCTGGACCGCAAGACGGCGCTCGCGGCGATGACGCGCCGGTACCGGACGCTGATGCGGGAGGGGGAGCCGGTCCACACCTGGCCGGTGGGGATCCACTGACACCCGCTTCCCGGTCCCCGTGCCTCTCCCGGGCGGTTCATGGGCGATCATGTCCGGACGGTTCGGGTCGTTCGGAAAGTGGGGACAGGCGTGGTGTCGGAGCAACGCGTGAGAGACGCTTCCCCGCCCCCCGGGGGCCTGCCGCGCACGGTGCTGCGCTCCGAGACGCTCATCGTGCTCGCCCTCTCGCTCGGGGCGAGCGCGGTGTCGGCCCTCATCAGCTTCATCGGCTCGCTGACCAGACCCGGGGCGCTGAAGGAGCAGGCGGCGACGCTCAACGGCTCGTACGCCCCCGGGAGGCCCTGGCTCGACCTGTCCTGGCAGCTCTTCGGCATCGCCACGGCCCTGGTGCCGGTCGTCCTCGTCGCCCACCTGCTGCTGCGCGAGGGCTCCGGGATGCGGGCCATCGGCTTCGACCGCACCCGCCCGTGGCCCGACCTCGGGCGCGGGGCGCTGGTCGCGGCGGGGATCGGCAGCGCCGGGCTCGCCTTCTACCTGGCGGCGCGGGCGACCGGGTTCAACCTGACGGTGGTTCCCGAGTCGCTGCCGGACGTGTGGTGGAAGTATCCGGTCCTCATCCTGTCGGCGATCCAGAACTCCGTCGTGGAGGAGGTCGTCGTCGTCGGCTACCTGCTGCGCAGGCTGGGGCAGTTGGGATGGACGCCGATGGCCGCGCTGGTGGCCAGCTCGGTGCTGCGCGGCTCGTACCACCTCTACCAGGGCGTCGGCGGCTTCATCGGCAACGTGGTGATGGGCGTGGTCTTCGTCCTGCTGTACCGCCGCTGGGGCCGGGTCGGGCCGCTGGTCGTGGCGCACGCGCTGCTCGACATCGTGGCCTTCGTCGGGTACGGGCTGCTCGCGGGGAAGGTGGGGTGGCTGCCGACCGTGTGACGGACGGCCGTTCGTGGCGAAGGGGCGTACGGGATCCTCCGTGCGCCCCTTCCGCCGTTCTCCGGCCGGTCGGCCGCTCAGGCGTGCAGCTCGCCGTCGACGACCGTGACGGCGCGGCCGCCGAGGAGGGTGCGGTCGCCGCGCAGCCGGGTGCGGACGAGGCCGGTGCGGGCGCCGCCCTGGAGGCCGGTGAGCTCGTCGCGGCCGAACCGGGCCGACCAGTAGGGGGCGAGCGCGGTGTGGGCGCTGCCGGTCACCGGGTCCTCGTCGATGCCGACCGCCGGGAAGAAGCCGCGCGAGACGAAGTCGTAACCGGAGTCCGGGCGTTCGGCGGCGGCGGTCACGACGGTCCCGCGCGAGGACATGGTCTTCAGGGCGGCGAAGTCCGGGGCGAGGGAGCGGACGGCGGCCTCGTCGCGCAGTTCGACGAGGAGGTCCCCGATGTGGACCCCGGTGTCGTGGACGGCGACGATCTCGGCGCCGAGCGCCTCCTCCAGGCCGTCCGGGGCCGCGACGGGGGTGAGGGGGGAGGTCGGGAAGTCCATGGTGATCGTGCCGTCGGCCTCGGCGGTGGCGCCGAGGACGCCGCAGCGGGCCGCGAAGCGGACGGTGCCGGTCGCGGCGCCGGTGGTGTGCAGGACGTGCGCGGTGGCCAGGGTGGCGTGGCCGCACATGTCGACCTCGGTGGTCGGCGTGAACCAGCGCAGGGCCCAGTCCGCCTCGCCGTCGGCGGGCAGCGGGTGGGCGAAGGCGGTCTCGGAGAGGTTGACCTCGGCGGCGACGCTCCGGAGCCAGGCGTCCTCGGGGAAGGAGTCGAGGAGGAGGACCCCCGCGGGGTTGCCGGAGAAGGGCCGGTCGGTGAAGGCGTCGACGATTCGGATGCGCATGGCGCCGACGGTACCGGGGGCGGTTTTCCGGCGGCCAAGGCCAATCGCGGAGAACTGGACCGACCGCTTCGCGCGTCGTCGGACGTGGAACCGGACGCGGAAGGTGCCGCCGTGCGCGGACTCGGGGGGCTCCGACGATGTTCGGGTAGGCGGGCGGCCGGTGGGTCCTGGTCCTCTGTCCGGTGCTGCTGTGGGTGCCGTTCGGGCCCTTCCTGACGGGGGCCGTGGGGGCGTGGTGCGCGGCCCGGCCCGGGTGGCGGCCGCGCCCGTGGTCGGTGCTGCTCCCGCTGGTGCCGGTGGGGGTCTCCGCGGCCGTGACGGTCCTTCCCCCCGGACCAGGAGAAGCGCACCGAGGACCTCGTCGGCCATGTCGCCGTCCACATCGGCGGCATCACGCCGCTGCCCTGGCTCCCCGGGTACGGGACCACCCGTCCGGTGCGGGCCGTGCGGGCGCGCCGGGGCGGGGGCGCTTCCGCGGGGTGAGCGCGGGAGGGAGCCGGGGGTCCTCCCCGGACGTCACGCGGGCGGGTCGCCGATCGGCGGGGGTGTGGTGCGGGCCAGGTAGGAGGGGAGGTCGTCCAGCGTGCCGGGGCCGGTGAAGAACCCCTCCGCGGCGGCCAGCTCCCTCGCGAACCCCGGCGCGCGTTCCTCGATCGCCTCTTCCAGGGGCCGGGGCCGTCGCGAAGGCCGTTCGCGGGCCGCGGCATTGAGGTCGTCCACGGTCGCCAGCATCAGCCGCTGCCACTGTTCGCCCTGCTCGGCGAGCGCGTAGACGCCGGAGAGCAGGTCGGCCGCGTCGAAGGGCCGGATGAGGGTGGAGGGGTCCGTACCCACGACGGGGCGGAGCTTCCAGCCCCCGGCGCGGGCGGCGAGCCGCAGCGCGCCGGCCCAGTTCCTGATCCGTCCCAGGCGTACGTACACCGCATCGCCGGTGTGCGGGGGCAGGCGGCCGCCGTGGAGGGGGTTGGTGGCCGCCACCAGGTCGGCCAGGATCGGGCCCTCCGCCTCCGTCGGGGCCCACGGTCCCTCCTGCCGGGCTTCCAGGGCGGCGTACGTCCAGTCCTCGGCCGCGGCCAGGCGGGACGCGAAGTCCGCCGGGCCGTTGAGCGGTGCGTACGGGTACTCGGCTGTCACGGACCCAGTATCGGTGCCGGGGCGCGTCAGCGGCCGTCGCGCAGTGCGAGGACGTACCTCGCGGTGAGGGCGACGGCGGGGTCCTCGTCGTGGGACAGGGATCCGAGGGCCCGGGACGCCGTGGGGCCCGGAACGTCCGCGAGGGCCTGGGTCAGGCGGCGGCGTGCGGGCGTTCCGGTGGGGGCGAACGCGAGGCGGTCGACGAGGGCGCCGGCGATCCGGTCTGCCAGGGCGGGGTCGTCCGCGAGCGCGCTCAGCGCGTCGGCCGCGTCGACGTCGTTCGCTCCCTTGGCGTTCGCTCCCTCCGTCCCTCCCCGCCTCCCCGTCTCCCCGACGACCAGGTCGACGAGCGTCGGGATCGCGTCGGCCGAGCCCCGCGCCCCGAGTGCCAGGGCCGCGTGCCCGCGGACCGTGGCATCGGGGTGCGCGAGGGCGTCCCGCAGGAGTGCGGTCGCCTCCTCGCCCGGCAGCTCGGCGAGGGACCGCACGGCCCGTTCCCGTACCTCGGGGGCCGGGGAGTCGAGGCCCTCCGCCAGGAGTGCCGGACCGTTCTCGCCCGCCCGGGCCAGGGCCCAGCGCAGGGCCCCGGCGACGTTCGGGTCCGACTCGTCCAGCACCGCCTCGACCAGCGCCTCCACCGGCAGGGCGGCCTCTTCGGACGTGGCCAGGGCCGCGCGCTGGCGCGCGTCCGCGTTCTTCGACCCGAGTGCCTGGAGGAGCGCGACGGTCCGGAGGACGTCCTCCCAGCCGGCGGGTTCCGCCGCGCCGATCCGGTGGAGCCGCGTGAGCAGTTCCGTCTCCGCCGCGATGCGCTCCCGGGTCCGGCGGGCGAGGCCGGCGACGAGCTCGGCGGGCGCGAAGCCGGGGTCGTCGAGGGCGCGCCCGACCTCGCGCAGCGAGAGGCCCAGCGACCGCAGGCTCTCGATGTGGAAGATCCGCCGGATGTCCTCGTCGGAGTACTCCCGGTAGCCCGAGCCGGTGCGTCCCGTCGGGCGCACCAGGCCGAGCGACTCGTAGTGCCGGAGCATGCGGGCGCTGACCCCGGACCGCCGGGCCACGTCACCGATCAACACGCCTGTCACTCCTCCCGGGCGGCCCCGCCGAGGGCCACGACGCGCTTCGCCTCCTCGACCGCGGACTCGAATCCGGCGTCCGGGTCGCGCCGCAGCCGCTCCGTGGCGATCGCGTGCGCCCGCACCTCGGGGTCGGGGTCCGTCGCCGCCGCGGCGAGGACCGGCGGCGCCGCCTCCCCGAGCGCGATCAGCGCCCGGCTGAGGCTCAGCCGCGTCTCGCGTCCGCCGCGTCCGAGCTGTGTCGCCAACCCTACGGCCAGCTCGTGCTCCTCACCCTCGGGCACGAGCACGACCGCCGCCCGCCACGCGCTCCGGGCCACCTCGTCGTCGGCGTCGGCCAGCAGCGCCGGGGTGATCACCGGCCACGCCCGCCGGTCCCCGATCTTGGACAGGGTGTGCAGGGCCTGGCTCCGCGCCCGCGCGTTCTCCGAGCGGACCTCTGGGAGGAGCCTCGGGACCGTCGCCGACGCCGGGTGACGGGTGAGCGCCCACGTCAGCATCTCCCGTACGGAGAAGTCGGGTTCGACCGCGCACCGCTCGACCAGCTCGTCCACGCATCCCCGGCCCGGGGCCGTGCCGACCGCCAGGGCCGCCCGCAGCCGGACCGACGGGTCGTCGCTCCCCAGCGCCCGCAGGGCCCGTACCGCCCCGTCCTCTTCCTTCGGCATGGTCATCGGGACCACCTCCTCGGCGCCAGTGAAGACCTTGACACCGTGGCAAGGTCAAATACGGGTTTCGGCGGGGTGGCCCACGCCCTAGGGTGTGCCGATGCCGACGATCAGGAAGTTTCAGGTCACCTTCGACTGTGCCGATCCCGAACGCCTCGCCCGTTTCTGGTGTGAGGTGCTGGGCTACGTCGTGTCGCCGGTGCCGGAGGGCTTCGACACGTGGGACGACTACCACCGCTCGCTGCCGCCCGGGCGCGAGGTGAAGTGGTTCTCCTGCGTCGATCCCTCGGGCGAGGGCCCACGACTGCTCTTCCAGCGCGTCCCCGAGGGCAAGGTCGTCAAGAACCGGGTGCACCTCGACGTACGGGCCGGCACCGGGCTCGTGGGCGAGGAGCGGCTGACCACGCTCCAGGCGGAGTGCGCGCGGCTGGTCGAGCTCGGAGCGGTCCATCTGTACACGCTGTTCGCCGACGAGGAGAACGAGTCCTGCGTCGTGATGCAGGACATCGAGGGAAACGAGTTCTGTCTGGACTGAGGTCCGTGAGGGCGCCCGGCCGGGGGCGAGCGGGTCGGGCGGCCCGGGGCCACTCGGCACGGGGGCCGACCGCGACGGCCGCGCCGGCCCGGCAGCGGGCTCCCCACCGATGCGAGGGCGGAACTCGTCATCGCCCGGTCCGGGAACGGCGGCAGAGCCACGTCGCCGGGGACGGAGGCGGGCTGCTCGCGACCGTCCGCGGTGAGACCGACAGGGACCGGCGCCGCGCGGAAGCCCGGCGGCTCCGGTGCTCGCCGAACCAACCACCGCCGCGGAGCGCCCGGCGGGCGCCGCAGACCTCGGCGTCGTAGACGTCCCGGCACCGGTCCCGGACGTTGCCGGGCACGTCGTGGAGCCCCCACGGGTCGGGGGACCTGCCGCCCGCCTCGTGGACGTGCTCGTGCGAGTCGCCGCGGTACCGGCCGATTTCGCCGGGATTCCCGTAGCGCGGCCCGGTCGGCCCGGCGCGGAAGCGGTACGCGGGCGTGCGGCCGGCGCACGGGGACAGGGCGTCGCGGAACCGCACGGCGTCCCACCGGGAGACGCACGCGACGGGCAGCCGGTCCCCGGGGCCGGTACCCGGCCGCCGACCCGTGGCCCGTGCGCGCAATGCCCGGGCGACCGGGAACGCCGCGGGCCGGCAGAGCGCGAGTTCGACCGCCCGACCGCGTCGTGTCCGCCGGTCCGACAGTGTCGCCCGACCCGGCGGGACGGCGATCATCCCGTTCCCCATCGGCACGTCCATGGCCGGTGCGGACCTGCACGTCGTCATCCTTCGGTTCTGTTGCCCGTCGAACAGTTCCGATATATCGTTGAGGTATCGCGATGGTTCATAGAAGGAATCCCGATGGAAGGAGCGTTGCGATGCGTTCACATGGACACGAGTGCGGAAACGGACACGGAGCCGGTCGTGGAGGCCGCGGCCCCGGAGGCCGGGGAGACTTCGAGGGGCGGCGTGCCGCGTTCGGGCCCTTCGGGCCCGGGTTCGGCGGCGGACCGTTCGGCGGGGGCCCCTTCGGGGGCCGGGGGCGCGGCGGCGGCCGGGGACGGGCGCGGCGCGGTGACGTGCGGGCCTCGATCCTGGCGCTCCTGAAGGACCGCCCGATGCACGGCTACGAGATGATCCGCGAGATCGGCGAGCGCAGCGACGGGGCCTGGAAGCCCAGTCCCGGCTCCGTCTACCCCACCCTCCAGCTCCTGGAGGACGAGGGGCTGATCACCAGCGCGAGCGAGGGCGGCAAGAAGCTGTTCACGCTCACCGAATCCGGGCGCGCCGAGGCCGAGGAAGGGCCCGACGCCCCCTGGGAGGAGGCCGGGCGCGGAGTCGACTGGGACGCCGTGAACGAGATCCGGCAGGCCGGGTTCGGCCTGATGGAGGCGTTCGGGCAGGTCTGGAAGACCGGCAGCCCCGAGCAGCGGGAGAAGGCGGTCGCCGTGATCAACGAGGCGCGCAAGAAGCTGTACCTGATCCTGGCCGACGAGCACTGAGGCCCGGAAGTGCGCGAGGGGCCCGCGGCGACCGCCGCGGGCCCCTTTCCCGTCCCCGGGCGCTCAGTGGTGGTGGACCGTCAGCTCCGCCGTGGTCGGGCCCGCCCCGTCGCCGATCCACCGGATCTCCGCCGAGTCGAAGCTGTCGGAGGCGCGCGGCGCCCCGTCCTCCTCGTGGCAGTGGAACGCGGCCCAGAACAGATCGGCCGGCAGCGCCTCCCGGGGCGCGTACACCCGGTACACGTACTGCCGCCCGTCGAGCGCGAGCAGACCCACCATCCAGAACACGTTCGGAAGACGAGCGGAGAGGGGGTCGTGGTTGCACGAGGGGCGCGAAGCAAGGCGGCGCGCGCCTCTCGGGGGCAACGCGCGCGATCTCATTCGCAAGGAGGAGGAAACGCGCGTCCGTGCCCGACTCCGGTGGGATGCGGACATGCTTCTCTCCGGTGATGTTCCGGCCGCCGGAGCCTGATGAGGTGGGAGCGTGCACAGTCCCGTCCCGCGCCCCCCGTCGCTCCGGCAGCCCGCCGCCCCGCGCGCGGAGCTCGCCCCCTTCCTGACGCCCCCGCTCGCGGCGGCCGTCTCGGGCGCGCGCCGCAGGGCCCTCCGGGACGGGGACCGCCAGATCGACACCGCGCACCTGCTGCACTCGCTCGTCGAGTCCGACCCCGAGGCCGCCGACGTGTTCGAGGACCGCGACCGGCTCGCCCGCGTCCTCGGCTACCTCGTCCAGCGGTCCATCGGCTACGGCCTGCGCTGGCAGCGCTCCGTCGAGGAGTCCGCGGCCCGGCGCATGCTGCCCGCGACGCGCGGGACCGGGCCCCGCGAGGTCCGGACCCCCGGCTGGTCGCCGGCCGCGGCCGCCGCCCTGGAGGGCGCCCTCCGGCGGGCCGCCGGGCGCGGCGAGCCGCAGGCCCGGGGCGTCGACCTGCTCGCCGTCGTCGCTGCCGACCCCGGGAGCCGGGCCGTCGAGGTGCTGCGCCGCGCCGGGATCGACCCGGCCGCCCTGGCCGCCCGCGCCGACCTCGCCGCCGCCCCTTGCGAAGCCCTCGACCCGGCCGGTGACCCCGCTCCCGGCGGTGTCTCCGGGAGCACCCGCTGCGAGGGGCCGTCTCAACAGGTGTAACGGGGGTTACACCCCTGACGGCGTCCTGTCATGATGACCCCATGCACGCGTCTCAGGGGAGAAGCGCCGGCCTGGGACTCGCCCTGGCCTCGGCCTTCGCATTCGGTGGTTCGGGAGTGGCGGCCAAGCCGCTCATCGAAGCGGGACTCGACCCGCTCCACGTCGTCTGGCTCCGGGTCGCCGGCGCCGCGCTCCTCATGCTCCCGGTGGCCTGGCGCCACCGGGACCTCCTGCGCCGCGAACCCGCCCTCCTCGTGGGCTTCGGCCTGCTCGCCGTCGCCGGCGTCCAGGCCTTCTACTTCGCCTCGATCTCCCGCATCCCCGTCGGCGTCGCCCTGCTCATCGAGTACCTCGCCCCGGCCCTCGTCCTCGGCTGGGTCCGCTTCGTCCAGCGCCGGCCCGTCACCCGCGCCGCCGCCTTCGGCGTCGTCCTCGCCGTCGGCGGCCTCGCGTGCGTCGTCCAGGTCTGGTCCGGGCTGGGCTTCGACCTCCTCGGGCTCCTCCTGGCGCTCGCCGCCGCCTGCTGCCAGGTCGGCTACTTCGTCCTCTCCGACCGGGGCGCCGACGGGGACGGCGGGGCCGGGCGGCCCGACCCGGTCGGCGTCATCGCGTACGGACTGCTCATCGGCGCGCTCGTCCTCACCGTCGTGGCCCGGCCCTGGGGCATGGACTGGGCGGTCCTCGGCGGCCGCGCCACCATGGACGGCACCGGTGTGCCCGCCTGGCTGCTGCTCGGCTGGATCGTGCTGATCGCCACCGTCTTCGCCTACGTCACCGGCGTCGTCTCGGTGCGCCGGCTCTCCCCGCAGGTCGCGGGCGTCGTGGCCTGCCTGGAGGCCGTCATCGCGACCGTCCTGGCCTGGGTCCTGCTCGGCGAGCACCTGGGCGCGCCGCAGATCGCCGGCGGCGCGGTGGTCCTCGTCGGCGCCTTCATCGCCCAGTCCTCGACGCCGAAGGCGGCGCCGGCCCGGCCCGTGGCCGGTGGAACGGGGGAGGCGGGAGCGATCGGGGCCGAGACCGGGGACGGTGCCGGTGGCGGGCCCGGGGACGGTGGCGGGGCCGGGCCGGGGGACGGGAGCGGCAGCGGTGGCGCGGCCGGTCGCGAGGCCGGGTCGTCCGCCGGACGGACCGCCCCGTAGGGTGCCGATCATGCATGCGACCGTGCTTCCGCCTCCCGCCGCCTAGCGCGCGGAGACCTTTCCGACGAAGACCGGGCCCGGGCGGGCGATCCCTCGCCGCCGGGCGGTTCGTCGCTGCCCGCGCGCGGAGTCGAGCGACCACCTTTCCCTCCCGTCTTCCACGGAGAAGTCACGTGTCGAACTCCTCGGGATCCGCCCTGTCCGTCGGGCGGAGCCTCTTCTATCTGATCGTCGCCGGGATCGCCTGGGGCACGGCCGGCGCCGCCGCCTCGCTGATCTTCCGCGTCAGCGACATGGGCCCCCTCGCCCTCTCCTTCTGGCGCTGTCTCGGCGGCCTGGTCCTGCTGCTCGGCGCCCTCGCCCTGCGCCCCCGCCGCGCGGTCGTCCCCGCCACGGGGGAACCGCGCCGCCGCAGGGCGGTCCGCATCCTCGCCACGGGCGTCGGGCTCACCGTCTTCCAGAGCGCGTACTTCGCCGCCGTCGAGGCCACGGGCCTGGCCGTCGGCACCGTCGTCACCCTGGGCGCGGGGCCCGTCCTCATCGCCCTCGGCGCCCGCCTCACCATGGGGGAGCGCCTGGGCCGGGGCGGGACCTTCGCCGTCGTCGGCGCGCTCGCCGGGCTCGTCGTCCTCGTCCTGGGCGGCGGCGACGCCGAGGTGCGGCCGGTCGGCGTCGTCCTCGCGGTCGTCTCGGCGGCCGGATACGCGGCGATCACCCTGCTCACCCGCCGGCTCGGCCGCGACGGCGGCGGTGCGGACGCCCTGGCGACGACCGCCTGGGCCTTCGCGATCGGGGCGGTCGGGCTGCTGCCCGCGGCGCTCGCGGAGGGTCTCGTCCCGCGCACCGGCACGCCGGTGGGCGTGCTGCTCCTCCTCGTGTACGTGGCGGCGGTGCCGACCGCGCTCGCGTACGCCCTGTACTTCGCGGGAGCGGCGGTCGTCCGGGCCGCCACCGTCTCCGTGATCATGCTCCTGGAGCCGGTGAGCGCCGCCCTGATCGCGGTCTCGCTCCTCGGCGAGCGGCTCACCGCCGCGATCGTGCTCGGCACGCTGCTGCTCCTCGCCGCCGTCGCGGGCCTCGCCTTCGCGGAGACGCGGACGGCGGCCGAACGCGGGCGGGAGGCCGTGACGGCGTAGGCCGGTCCCCGGGGGCCTGGACGTCAGCCGGTCGCGAGGCGGCGCGGCCGGTGGGTCCGGGCCTCCCGGGCGTCGGGCCCGGCGTGGTCGGAGAGGGGGGTGGGGGCGCGCTCGCGGGCCTTTCGGGGCTTGCCGCCCGCGTACGGGGGCGTGGCCCGTACATCCGTCACTCCGATCGCCCGGCGTCAGAGCGCGGCGAGGTAGTCGGGCAGGGGGACGGACGGGTCGAGGTCGTCCGCCGGGACCGGGGTGCCGTAGCCGCCCCGCAGGGGGACCACGCCGGTCCAGTGGGGGAGGGCGGCGTCCTCGGGGTCGTCGTTGGGGCCGCCGGCGCGGACCTTCGCGGAGACCTCGTCGAGGTCGAGGCGGATCACGGCGGTGGCGGCGAGCTCCTTGGCGTTCGCGGGGCGCGAGTCGGCGGAGCGGCCGGGGACGACGTGGTCCACGAGGGCGTCGAGGGCGGTCCGCAGCTCCTCGGGGTCGGTGACCCGGTGGGCGGTGCCGTGGACGACGACCGAGCGGTAGTTGAGGGAGTGGTGGAACGCGGAGCGGGCCAGCACGAGGCCGTCGACGTGGGTCACGGTCAGACAGACCGGCAGGCCGGGGGCCTTCGTGCCGTCGCCGGTCGCGCGCAGCGGCCGCGAGCCGGTGGAACCGTGGACGTAGAGGCGCTCGCCGACCCGGCCGAAGAGGGTGGGGAGCACGACCGGCACGCCGTCGCGGACGAAGCCGAGGTGGCAGACGTAGGCCTCGTCGAGGATCGAGTGGACCAGTTCCCTGTCGTACGAGGCGCGCTCCCGGGAGCGGGTGGGCACGGTACGGGCGGTCGGCGTGTAGGCGGCCGGCGGGACCTCTTCGGTGGTGGCGGTGGTGGCGCCCATTGCTTCCTCCATTGCACTAGTGCATACTTGTGTTTGTGCTAGGAGAGTATCGGATCGAAGGCCGCCGCGCATCGGAGATCGCCGCCAGCGTCGAACGGGGGGTCGGCACGGGTGCCCTCGCGCCCGGTCGACCGCTGCCTCCCATGAGGGAGTTGGCGGCCACCCTGGGCGTGAACCCCAACACCGTCGCCGCCGCCTACCGCACCCTGCGCGAGCGCGGGGTCATCGAGACGGACGGGCGGCGCGGCAGCCGGGTGCGGCCCCGCCCCGCCACGACCGCGCGCGGCTCGATCCGGGTCGAGGCGCCCGCCGGAGTGCGGGACGTGAGCAACGGCAGTCCCGACCCCGCCCTGCTCCCGTCCCTCGGCGCCGCCCTCGCGGAGGTCGCCCGGCGTTACGCCGAGCGGCCCGGCATGTACGGGGAGGCCCCGGTCGACGAGGAGTTCGGGCGGCTCGCCCGCGCCGCCTTCGACGCGGACGGCGTGCCGGCCGGGCCCGTCGGCGCGGCCTCGGGCTCCCTCGACGCCATCGAGCGGGTCCTCGCCGTCCACCTCAGACCCGGCGACGCCGTCGCCGTCGAGGACCCGGGCTGGGGCAGCCTCCTCGACCTGGTGCCCGCGCTCGGGCTGCGGCCGGTGCCGGTCGCCGTGGACGACGAGGGGCCGCTCCCCGAGGAGGTCGAGCGGGCGATCCTGCGGGACGGGGCGCGGGCGGTGATCGTCACCGACCGGGCGCAGAACCCGACCGGCGCCTGCGTCACGGCGGACCGGGCCCGGGAGCTGCGGCGGGTCCTCGCGGCGCACCCCGGCGTCCTGCTCGTGGAGGACGACCACGGGCACGGCATCGTCGGGCAGCCGCTCCACCCCCTGGCCGGGGTCACCGACCGCTGGGTCTTCGTCCGCTCGGTCGCCAAGGCGTACGGCCCCGACCTGCGGATCGCCGCCTTCACCGGGGACGCCGAGACCGTCGACCGGGTCCTCGGGCGGCAGCGGCTCGGCCCGGGCTGGGTCAGCCGGCTGCTCCAGCGGACCGTCGCCCACCTCTGGGCCTCGGGGGCGGTGGACCCGGCCGTCGTCGCGCGCTCGTACGGCGAGCGGCGCGACGGGCTCGTCCGCGCCCTCGCCCGGCGCGGAGTCGAGGCGTACGGGCGCTCCGGCATGAACGTGTGGGTGCCGGTCGCCGACGAGACGGGCGCGGTCGCGCGGCTCCTCGCGGCGGGCTGGGCGGCGGCCCCGGGCGCCCGGTTCCGGATGGACGCCGGGCCTGCCGTCCGGCTCACCGTCTCCGGCCTGGCCGTCGCGGACGTCGAGCCCCTGGCCGACGCCGTCGCCGGGGCGGCGGGGCCCGCGCCGGCGCGGAGTTACGGGTGATGGGTCACGGGTGATGGGTTACGGGTGACGGGTAGGGGTTCGCGGAGGTGTGGGCGGGTGCCCGTGCGGAGGGCCGGCCGTCCGCACTGCCCGTGCGGGGCCGGCCCTCCGCGTGCCCGGCCGTCCGTACCCCCGGGTCGTCACCCCGGGGGTACGGAAGTTCAGGCGCAGGTCGCGGACTCCCGTGGCGCCGGGGCCGGTTCCCGCGCCTCGGGGAGCGGAGCCGTACGGCGGCGGGAGGCGCGGGTCTGGGTGAGGGCCGCGCCCGCCAGGACCACGAAGGCGCCCACCGGGGTGTTCCAGCCGAGCCGCTCGCCCAGGAGCGTGACGCCCGCCGCCGTGGCGATGACCGGGATGAAGTACGTGACCATGGAGGCCGTCGTCGGACCGACCTCCGCGACGATGCCGTACTGGAGGAGCATCGCGTACCCCGTGCCGAGCGCGCCGAGCGCGACCACGGCGAGCAGCGGCAGGAGCTCCACCGACTCCGGCATCGAGGTGAACAGGGGGGTGACCACGGCCAGTTGCAGCGTCGCCAGGCCCACCTGGGAACCGGCGAGCGAGAGGTTCGACGCGCCGGTGCCGGCCAGCGTCCGGCGGACGTAGATCCAGCCCACCGCGTAGCTGAAGGAGGCGAGGAGGGCGAGCGCCGTGCCGGTCACGTCCAGGCCGGAGAAGCCCTGCCAGGCCCCGAGCACGGTCAGCACGCCGACGAAGCCGATGCCCAGGCCGGCCGCGCGGACCCGGGTCGGACGGTCCTCGGAGAGCGCGACGAGGGAGAGCAGCATGCCCCACAGCGGGGTCGTCGCGTTGCAGATGCCCGCCAGGGTCGACGGGATCGTCAGCTCCGCGTACGCGAAGAGGGAGAACGGAAGCGCGTTGAGGAGGAAGGCGGCGACCGTCAGATGGCCCCAGACGCGGGCACCGCGCGGCAGCCGGTCCCGCTTCACGACCAGGGCGACGGCGAGCACCGCCGTACCGAACAGGAGCCGTCCGAAGGTGACCTGGAAGGGGGCGAAGCCCTCCGTGCCGACCTTGATGAGGAGGAAGCTGAAGCCCCAGATCAGGGCCAGCGCGCCGAACCGGACGCGCCAGTCGAGCAGGCGGGAGGCGGGCCGGGGCGGTCCGGCGGATGTCATGGCGGACGCCGTGGCAGAGGGAATGGCAGAGGGAATGGCAGAGGGAGTGGGAGCGGGAGGGACGGGGGGCGGGGCTGCGGGGCTCATGGCACTCAGGGTGACCGGAACCAACCGCTTAGGACAAGTGAGACTTCCTCGACCCCTTCCCTTAGCATTCCTTACATATTGAACCTGGAGCGCCTCCGCACCCTCGACGCCGTCGCCCGCCACGGCTCCGTCAGCGGCGCGGCCGACGGACTGCACGTCACGACCTCCGCCGTCTCCCAGCAGCTCTCCAAGCTGGAGCGCGAGGTCGGGCAGCGGCTGCTCGCCAGGAACGGGCGGGGCGTGCGCCTCACCGACGCCGGAATGCTGCTCGCCGAGCACGCCGCCCGGATCCTCTCCCAGGTCCAGATGGCCCAGGCCGACATCGAGGCCCAGCGGGGCCGGGTCGTGGGCGAGGTGCGGCTCGCCGGCTTCCCCACGGCGGCCCGGGGCCTCTTCCCCGGCGCGCTCGCCGCCCTGCGCGCCGGCCACCCCGAACTCCGGGTCCGCACGACGGAGCTGGAGCCGGAGCCGGGGGTGCGCGCGGTGCTGCGCGGCGACGCCGACCTCGCGATCGTCCTGGACTGGAGCAACAAGCGGGCGCCCGTCCCCGGCGGCCTGGAGCGCGCCCACCTCTTCGACGACACCGCCGACGTGGCCCTGCCCGCCGCGCACCCGCTGGCCGGACGCGAGGCGGTGGACCTGGTCGACTTCGCCGACGAGGAGTGGGTGTCCTGGCCGGAGGGCGAGTTCTGCCACGACTGGCTGATGTTCACCCTGCGCTCGCAGGGCATCGAGCCACGCATCGGCCACCTCGCGGGCGAGCACCACACCCAGCTCGCGCTCGTCGCGGCCGGCCTCGGCGTCTGCGTGACCCCCAGGCTCGGCCGCCCGGTGCCGGAGGGCGTCGCCTTCGTGCCCGTACGCCAGAAGATGCGGCGGCACATCTACGCCACCTGGCGCGCCGACGCGGGTCGCCGCCCCTCCGTGCGGGCGGTCGTCGGGGCGCTGCGGGCGGTGGCCGAGCCGCTGGGGTGCTGAGGCGCGGCCTCCCGGGGGCGAAGCGAAGCGCCTCGCGGTCCAGCGCCCACAACAGGCCGGTCGGCGCCTTGCAGTTCAGCGCCTTGCGGTTCAGCTCTGCGATTCAGCGCCTTACAGTTCTCAGTAGAATGTCCGAACCTGGACATCCTTCGAGGAAAGTGTCTAGCTTCGGGAGGCCCGGGGCGTGACGCGGCCGGAACGGAGGCGACGCGCGTGCCGACACGATCGGTCAGTTCCCACCACGTGCGGGCCGCACTGCTCGGCGCCGAGCGGCGGGGAGTGGCCGCCGGGCCGCTCCTCGCCCGGGCCGGGCTGCCCTCCGCGCTCCTGGAGGAACCCCGGGCCCGGGTCCCCGCCGAGCAGTTCGGGCAGCTCGTCAGGACGCTGTGGGCCACCCTGGACGACGAGCTGATCGGCTTCGGCGGCGCGCCGAGCAAGGTCGGCACCTTCGCGATGATGGCCCACGCCGTGGTCCACGGCAGCCGGGACCTGCGCGAGGCCCTCCGGCGCGCCCAGACCTTCTACTCCCTCTTCCCGGCCGGGCCGCGCTTCCGGCTCGTGGAACCCGTTCCGGGCGAGGAGGCCCCCGGCGAAGAGGGGGCCGACGAGGCCCGGCTGGAGTTCGACGTCTCCGGGTACGACGACCCCCTCCACTTCGGCGCCGAGTCCACCGTCCTCGTCGCCCACCGCTTCGCCGGCTGGCTGATCCGGCGCAGGATCGGCCTGCGCCGGGTCGAGTTCGTCCACCCCGAGCCCCGGCACGCCCGGGAGTACGACCTCCTGTTCGGCGCCCCCTGCGTCTTCGGCGCCGGGCGGACGGCCGCCGTCTTCGACCGGGCCGACCTCGGCGAACCCGTCCTCCGTGACGGGGCCGCGCTCAAGGTCTTCCTGCGCCGCGCCCCTGTCGACGTGCTCGTCTCCGCCGACTACGGCAGTACGGTCACCGGCCGGGTGCGGCACCTGATCGGGCGTGCCCTGCCCGCCGGGCCCGTGCCGACGCCCGAGCAGCTCGCCGCCCGGCTCTCCGTCAGCCCGCAGACCCTGCGCCGCCGGCTCGCCGCCGAGGGGACGACGTACCAGCGCCTCCGCGACCAGGTGCGGCGGGACCACGCCCTCGCCGAGCTGGCCGGCGGCCGGGTCTCCATCGAGCGGCTCTCCCGGCAGCTCGGATTCTCCGAACCCAGCGCGTTCCACCGGGCGTTCCGGCGCTGGACGGGCGAGACGCCCCGCGCGTACCAGGGGAGGGGGCGGGGGTAGCCCCGCACGGTTCCTCCGGGTCCGTTCGGTCCCTCCGGTTCCCTCGGGTCGATCCGGTCCGCTCGGTCCGCTCGGTCCGTACGGTCCCTCCGGGTCCGTTCGGTCCCTCCGGTTCCCTCGGGTCGATCCGGTCCGCTCGGTCCGCTCGGTCCGTACGGTTCCTCCGGTCCGTTCGGTCCGTCCGGTCAACAACCCTGAGCGGTACGGTCACGGCCGACGGCCGCCGCCCGGCCTACCGTCCCGCCATGACCGAAACCGACCGGTCCGGCGGCGTGCGGCCCCCGGACCCCACCCGACGCCGATGAGCGCGCGCCGGGCGGCCGGCGCCGTCCTCGGGGCCGGAGTCCTGCTCTGCCTCCTCGCGGGCGTGGCCGTCACCGCCCTCGGCATCCGGGTCGACGGCACCAGCATGGCCCCCACCCTCCACCGGGGCGACCGCGTCCTCGCCGCCCCGGGCTCCGCCGGGGAGGCCCGCCGGTTCGACGTGGTGCTGCTGCGGGCCACGAACAAGGACACCCTCATGGTCAAGCGGGTGATCGGACTCCCCGGCGACCGGGTCGCGATCGTCTCCACGCCGGACGAGCCCTTCCAGGTACTGCTCCAGGAGGGCGGCAAGGGGCCCCTCCGCCGGGTGGCGGCGCCCCAATGGGCCGCGCAGGCCCACCGTACGGGCGCCTGCTGCACCCCGGAGGGCACCCGCTCGGCACGGGCCGAGCTGCGGACCGTCCCCGAGGGTTCGTTCTTCTATCTGGGCGACAACCCCGACCTGTCGGACGACTCGCGGGCGTACGGCTGGGGCGAGATCGACCGGATCGAGGGGAGGGTCGGCGTGCGCGCCTACCCCGTCTCCACGTCCCCGGACATCGGCAACCGGCCCGTCCTGGAGGAGTACCGGGGGCCGAGCCCCTGAGGCGGCTACTCCGCCGGGCCCGGCGGAAGCTCCTCGCGGCCCGTGCTCAGGGCGACCCTGACCACCGTGTCCGCGATGCGCCGGGCCGACTCCTCGGGGGAGGCCGTGGCCTGCACGATGTGACTCGCGGTCAGCCGCACCGCCGCGTCCACGGCCAGCTCGCGCGCCACCTGATCGACGGCGGGCCAGGCCTCGGCGACGTACGCGTCGGCCATGGCCGTGGCCGTGGCGAACGCCGCCGCCGACCGGGTCGTCAGATAGGGGAGCAGTCCGTCCTCGCCGGTGCTCGTCAGCATGGCCCGGATCAGCGGGTTCCGGCCGGCCAGCGTGAGCGTGAAGCCGACGGCCGCCTCGACGGCCGCGCGCAGGTCGTCCCGGTGCGCGTCCAGGCCCGCCTGGATGCCGACCAGGCAGCGCTCCAGCTCGCGCTGGAAAAGGGCCTCGCCGACCGCCTCCTTGGAGGGGAACTCCGAGTACAGGGTCTGCCGGCTGACACCGACCGCGCCGGCCAGGTGCGCCATGCGCAGCTTGTCGAAGCCGCGGTCCGCGACCGCCTCGTACGCCGCGTCGAGCAGGCGCTCGCGCAGCAGTGTCCGGACCGTCTCCCTGAACCGTGGCATCGGCCAAGCCTAGTCCAGAGGAATTCTCCCCAGGATGGTCCGAAGTGTTGACACTCCATAAGAGAGTGTCCAATTCTCGAACATGCAGCCGCAAAGTGTCACCCGTCTCCGACCATCCGGCCGAGGACGCACGGCTGTGTTCACATCCCCACCCGCGCGGCACGTGCGGGACGACGGTTGGAGAGCACATGCAGGAAGAGATCAGAGGGGTCACCCGCTGGCGCAGATCGGCGTTCCTGGCCCTGCCGGCCACCGTGGCGATCGGCGCCATGGCCACGGCGATGGTCCAGGGCGCCCTCGCCGCGAACCTCTCGCTGACGAGCGTCCCCTTCACCCTCAGCTCCAAGACGGTGGCCGCGCCCCAGGGCATCGGCGCGGTCATGCACACCGTCGACGCGGGCGGGCCGAAGGGCGCCGCCGAGGTCGGCCTCGCCAAGGCGGGCCTGGACGGCATCTGCGTCCACGCCGTCCAGTCGGTCAACCTCCCGGTGATCGGCAGCCTCGGCACCTGGTCGCTCAACATCTCCTCGCCGGCCGCCGCGACCCCGCTCACCAGCGACCAGCTCGTCGCCGGTGCCGGGCTCCAGGCGAACAAGCTGGTCCTGGACGCCCAGGCGCTCAAGGCGTCGACGGCCACCCTGCACGCCTCCGACGGCAGCCCGAACGTCATCGGCGCGGCCGCCGACAGCGACGGGATCAAGAGCACCGGCATCACCGACGGCACTCCGGGCCAGTTCGGTCTGGACGCCACCGGCGGCCGGACGGACATCAAGAACCTCAACGCCGACGCCAACGCCGCCACGATCTCCGGCGCGATCACCCTGCCCGACCTGGCGATCGGCATCGCCCACGGCGACAAGGGCTGCTGAGCCGTACGGCCCCGGCGCACCGCCGCCCCACCGGCCGGGCCCCACGCCTTCCGGAGCCGTACGAGCCTCCCGGAAGGCGCGGGGCCCCGCCCCCGGAACCCGCCCCCGCTCCCGTACCTCCCCGACCCACCGCTGCGAGGCCTCCATGAGCACCGATCCGCCGACCGACCCGCCCGAGCCGACCCGGTCGACCCGGCCGACCCGGCCGACCCGGCCGACCGAGGGGACCGCCTCCCCCGAGGGCTCCGCCTCTCCGGAGGGGACCGCCTTCGCCGAGGTAACCGCCCTCTCCGAGGGGACCGCGGTGCCCGTCCGTCCGCGCGGTGCCCGCGCGGCGTTCCGCCACTGGCGCCGCACCCGGCCCTTCTGGGCGGCCGTCTGGACCGGGATCGGCGGCTTCGTCATCTTCTTCCTGCCGATGGCCCCCCTCGGCAAGATCCTCCAGGTCGGCGTCGGCGGGATCGCGGGCATGGCGGGCGGGATCGTCCTCATGGCGATGGCGCTGCTCATCCTCCTGCTGCCGAGCCAGCGCCACACCGCCGGCGTCCTCGCGGTGATCGCGGGCGTCGCCTCCTTCCCGCTGTCGAACCTCGGCGGCCTCTTCGTCGGCATGTTCCTCTCGGTCCTCGGCGGCTCCATGGCCTTCGCCTGGCTCCCCGAGAAGCCCGCCAAGCGGTCCCGCGGCCTCCTCCGCCGCGACCGGGCGGCCCGCGACCGCAAGGCCGCCGAAACCCCCGTACCCCCCGTGTCCGTTGGGAGCGGAACCGCATGAACCACCTCATCTCCGGCGCCCGCGGGCTCGGCAAGTCCTTCACCCGGATGCGCACGGCCGGCGCCCGCGCCGCCGCCGACTGGAACACCCGGATGCTGGCCGAGGCCGCCGACGACACCCGCCGCGGCACCCGCTGGGGACGCGGCGCGCTCGCCCTCGTCCCCTCCGCCCTGGCCGTCGGCGCCCTCGGCACGGCGCTCGCACAGGGGGCGCTCGCCGCCAACTTCAGCGTCACCGGGGAGCCCTTCACCCTGACCTCCAACGGCGTCCAGGGCAGCGGCTTCGGCGCCATCGTCAACACCCCGGCCGTCGGGCGCCCCGACGGCACCACGACCACCAACACCGCCATGGCGCGCGTCGGTTTCGCCAGTGCCGGGCTCGCCGGACTGTGCGGCATCGTCCACCAGAAGATCGCCGGCGTCCCGTACTCGCTGCTCCTGACCGGCGGTCAGAAGGTGACGGCCACCCCGCCCGGGACCTTCACCACCGACATCGACGCCTCGAACCTCTACATCCAGGCCACCGAACTCCAGGCGTACGGGCCCACCACCCTCCAGAACGCGGTGCTCGGCCAGTCCGCCGACCAGGTCACCGTCGCCGGCAAGCCCCTCACGGGCGCGCTGCCCGGCGGGTTCGGACTCGGCTCCGCGGGCGGCGAGGGCGGCAGCTCCATCAAGCTGCACGGCCTCAACGCCACCGCGTACGACGCCGAGATGGCGGGCGCGCTCGTCCTGCCCGACCTGAAGATCAAGGTCGTCCCCGGAACGGCCACGACGTGCTGAGCCGGTTGAAGGCCGCGTGGGCGTGGTTCCGGGCCTTCCGCCGCACCCGCCCCTTCTGGGGCGGGGTGTGGCTGGTCGCCGGGGGCTGGACCGTCCTCAAGTTCTCCCTCAGCTCGCTCCAGCTGATCGTGAGCACGGGCTTCGGGGGGATCGCCGGCTACCTCGTCGGCGGCGGGATGATCCTGTGCGGCCTCATCCCGATGGCGCTGCCCGCCCAGCGGTACACCTTCGGACTCATCGGCGCGGTCCTCGCCGTCGTCTCGCTGGTCGTCTCCAACCTGGGCGGCTTCCTGCTCGGCATGGTCCTCGGCGTCCTCGGCGGCTCCATGACGGTGGGCTGGGGAGTCAAGCGCCCGCGCCGCAGGGCGGTGGAAGGGTGACGGCCGGGGCGCGCGGGGCACGCGGAAGGGGCGCCGCGCGGCGGAAGCCGGTCGCCGTGGGCACCGCCCTGGTGCTCGCCGTCGCCACCGCCGTCTGGTCGGGGCAGCCGGGCAGCGCGTCGGGGGCGCCCGCCGCGGTCCAGCCCCTCGGCGTCCCCTTCCTGCCCTCCCCGGACCCGCTGCGCGTCACCATCGACAGCATGGTCGCCGTCTCGCTGACCGTCGACAAGAACGTCACCATCCGGCTCTCGGACGGCACGACCCGGACGACCAACCGGTACACCTTCACCAAGCTCAAGATCCGCTCGCACATGAACGTGGTCCAGAAGGCGAACGGACACACCGTCACCATCGACGTGCCGAACGAGGGTTCGCTCGGCGGCTACGACAGCGCGGGGAAGCCCGAGACGACGACGATGTGGGGGAACATCACCAACGTCTGCCTCCGCGTCCTCGTCAAGATCTGCGGGGTGCAGGGCCTCCTCGACTTCTTCGGCTCCATCATCCCGCTGACCGCCGGGGCCGAGGACTTCTCCGGGGAGATCTACGCGATCCGGACCGTCGACGACCACGCGGCCCTCAACTCCACCGACAACCCCGTCCACCTTCCCGGAACCATCACGGTGACCTCCCCATGAGCCCCGCCACGAGCCCCGAAAGCCGCAGCCCGGAGGAGGACGTCCCCGTGGAGGTCGCTTCCGCACGGGAGGGCCGCACGCACTGGCGCCGGTCCCTCGCCGTCGCCGTGCCCGCGCTCCTCGCCGCCGGCGGCCTCGGCACCGCCATGGCGACCGGCGCCCTCGCCGTCGGCCTCCAGATCCAGGACCGGCCCGTCGACTTCACCACCAGCAGCCTGTACGGGACGCAGTACGGCGCCGCCGTCGTCGACCAGGCCGTCGTGCGGCCCGACGGCTCGGCCGGCACCGTGCGGGTCCTCCGCATGGGCTTCGCGGACGGCATGATCAACGGCCTGTGCCTGAGCCAGAAGCAGCAGATCGGCGGAGCCACGTACACCCTGATGCTGGTCCTCGGCGACGACAACCCCGGCTCCTGGGAGATCAGGACCAAGAACACCGTCCTCGACCTGAAGAACGCCACCGGCGTCCTCGACATGGACGGCATCGTGGACCTCAACACCAACGGCGCCGACGTGAAGACCGTCAAGGACTCCTCCGGGGCGTACGTCGACAACCCGCTGAACAGCCCGCAGCACCGCTTCGGCATCCAGGCCCGCTACGCCAAGTTCGACCGGATCGTGGGCACCGCCCAGGACTTCCAGCTCCCAGGCCTCCTCACCACCCCCAGGCTCAAGCTGTCCGTGAAGCCGGGCTCGGTCGCCTGCCCGGCCCCGCCGGCGCCCACCGGGACGCCCGGGACGCCGTGAGGCGGGAAGCGCGGCGGCCGCCCCCGGTCCGCGGCCGCCGCGCCCCGGCCCTCACGCCTCCGGCATCGCCATCGTCGCCACCGGGTCCGAGGTCGGGCGGGGCGAACCGCCCTCCGGCTCCACGGTGATGCCGATGCCGGCCGAGCGGTTCGCCGGCCCCTCCAGGAGGACCGCCGAGGTCGCCGCGCCCGGCGTCATCAGACCGGCGGGCCGCATCGTCCCGGAGTCGTCGTACCAGAGCTGGTAGACCTTCCCGGGCGGCGGCGCCGGCATCCCCGCCGCGGCGAACACCGCCCGGTCCAGGGACGGGGAGTGGACGAGGGTGCCCACCGCGCCGTCCGCGAGCCGGGCCGTGGAGACCCGGGCGTCGGGCGCGGCGAGCACGGCCGCCACGGCCTCCGCGCGCTCCTCCGCGACCGCCGCGCGCCGGTCGGCCTCCTCCGCGCGCTCGTACTGCCAGCCCGCGACCCCGCCGAGCGCCACCAGACCGGCGACCGAGGCGGCGAGCGCCCAGCGGGGCAGCCGCCGCAGCCCCTGCGGACCGCCCGGCGTCCGGCCGAAGGGCCGGGTGGCGGGCGGGAGTTGGCGGACGTCCGTGATCCGGCGCAGCACTTCGGCGCGCAGGGCCGGGTCGACCGGCGCGGCGACGGCCAGGCCGAGGCGCGCGGTCGTCTCGGAGAGCTCGCGAACCTCGTGCGCGCACGTGTCGCACTGGGCGAGGTGCCGCTCGACCGCCTCCCGCTCCTCGTCCGTCTCCAGGGCGTCGAGGACGTAGGCACCGGTCAGCGTGTGCAGTTCGTCGGCGGTCATCACGCGGTCACCCCCAGGCAGTCGCGGAGCCGGATGAGCCCGTCGCGCATCCGGGTCTTCACGGTCCCCAGCGGGAGCGAGAGCAGCTCCGCGACCTCGCGGTAGGTCAGGCCGCGGTAGTAGGCGAGGGTGACGGACTGGCGCTGGCGTTCGGTGAGGCCGCGCAGGCAGCGCCGTACCCGCTCGCGGTCCAGACGGCTCTCCACCTCCTCGGTCACCTCGTCGTACGCGGGACTGTGGTCGAGCAGCGCGACCCGCCGGGCGCGGTCCGAGGCGGCCTGTTCGGAGCGCACCCGGTCCACGGCCCGGCGGTGGGCGAGGGTCAGCGCCCAGTTCAGGACGGAGCCCCGGTCCGGCCGGTAGCGGGCGGCGGAGCGCCAGAGGTCGACCATCACCTCCTGCGCCACCTCCTCGGACTGCGCGGGGTCGCGCAGCACCGAGCGGACCACGCCCAGGACGGGGCCCGAGACCCGGTCGAAGACGCCGGCGAAGGCCTCCTGGTCCCCGCGGGCCACCCGGTCCATCAGCTCGGGCAGCCCGTCGCCCCGGTCCGGGACCGGACCGCCTCCGACGCGTGCGTGCTCTCTCATCCGCCTGTGCCCTCCTGCGTGGCCTCGGGTGCACTGCTCCTGAAGGGTTCTTCGGAGCGGAGGCCCCGGGGGATTGGTCAGGTCCGCGAGGTGTCCGGCACGGGCGTCCCCTCCTTCGGGAGGCGGCTCAGCGCGCCCGGCCACCAGGCCTTCGGGCCGAGGTCGCGGACCAGGGCCGGGACGAGGAGCGAGCGGACCACCAGGGTGTCGAGCAGCACGCCGAAGGCCACGATGAACGCGATCTGCACGAGGAACGCCAGCGGGATCACGCCGAGCGCGGCGAAGGTCGCCGCGAGCACCACGCCCGCCGAGGTGATCACGCCGCCGGTCGCGGTCAGGCCGATGCGGACGCCCTCGCGGACCCCGTGGCGCAGTGACTCCTCGCGGACCCGGGACATCAGGAAGATGTTGTAGTCGACCCCGAGCGCCACCAGGAAGACGAAGCCGTACAGCGGCACCGAGGAGTCCGTGCCGGTGAAGCCGAGGACGTGCTCGAAGACGAGCGCCGAGACGCCCAGGGTGGCGGCGAAGTTGAGCGCCACCGTGGCGACCAGGAGCAGCGGAAGGACGAGGGAGCGCAGCAGCGCCACCAGGATCACCAGGATGATCGCCAGGACCACCGGAACGATGAGCGCGCGGTCCCGGGCGGCGGTGCGCTGGGTGTCGTACTGCTGCGCCGTCGAGCCGCCCACCAGGGCGTCCGCCCCGGGGACCGCGTGCACGGCGGTACGGAGCCGGGCGATCGTCTCCCGTGCCGCGTCGCTGTCGGCGGCGTCGGCGAGGGTGGCGTCGATCCGGACCCGGCCGTCGACCACGAGCGGCTTCCCGGGGGCCGGGCGGCCCGTCGCGTCCACCGGGAACGCCGAGTCGACGCCCTCGACGTCCCGCGCGGCGGCGGCCACCCGGGTCGCCGCCCCGGCGTCGGCGATGATCACGGCGGGGTTGCCCGCGCCGCCCGGGAAGTGGCGGCCGAGGGTCTCCTGCGCGGCGACGGACGGCGCGTCGTTCACGAAGATCTCGTCGAAGGGGACGCCCCGGGAGTTCAGCATCGGCGCGAAGGCGGCGCAGGCCAGGAGACCGGCGAGGGTGATCGCCCACACCTTGCGGGGCGCGCGGTCGACCACGGCGGCGATCCGCGTCCAGAGGGCCCGGCCGCCCCTGGGGGCCTCGGGGTCCGCGCCCTCCGGGAGGGTCTTCGGGCGGGCCGGCCAGTACGCGGCGCGGCCCGTGAGGACCAGGGCCGCCGGGAGGAAGGTGAGCGCGCTGAGCACCGCGCAGACGATGCCGATGGCGCCGACCGGGCCGAGCGCCCGGTTGTTGGACAGGTCACTGGCGAGCAGGGCGATCAGCGCGAGGGCGACGGTGGCGGCGCTGGCCACGATCGGTTCGACGGAGCGGCGCAGGGCCTTGCGCATGGCGGCGAACCGGTCGGCGCCCGGGGCGGTGAGCTCCTCCCGGTAGCGGGCGGCGAGCAGCAGCGCGTAGTCGGTCGCGGCGCCGATCACCAGGATGGACAGGATGCCCTGGACCTGGCCGTCCACCCTGACCAGGTCGGCGTCGGCGAGCACGTACACGATCGCGCAGGCCAGGCCGAGGGCGAACACCGCGCCCACGATGATCATCAGGGGCAGCAGGACGCTGCGGTAGACGACGAGCAGGATCAGCAGCACCGTGACCAGGGCGACGCCGAGCAGGAGTCCGTCGATGCCGGAGAAGGCGCCGGAGAGGTCGGCCTGGGTGGCGGCGGGGCCCGCGAGCCACACGGTCGTCCCGGGCACCGGGGCGGCCGCCTTCCGTACGGAGTCGAGCGCGTCCGGCAACGCGTCGCCGAGGTCGGGGCGGAGCGGGACGACGGCCCGCAGCGCCTTTCCGTCCTCGGAGGCCAGGGCGGGGGAGGGCGGCCCGGCGACCCCGGGGCGGCCGGAGAGAGCGGCGAGGGCCCGGGTGGCTCCGGCGGCCGAGCCGGGGTCCAGGGTCCCGCCGTCCTTCGCCGTCCACACCACGATCGCGGGCACGGACTCCGAGGTCCGGAAGGCCTTCTGCGCCTCGATGACCTTGGTGGACTCGGCGCTGCGGGGCAGGAAGGCCGCCTGGTCGTTGGTGGAGACCTCGCCGAGCCGCCCGGCGAAGGGACCGAGGCCGCCGCCGACGGCGAGCCAGACGAGGAGGAGGGCCAGGGGGACGAGGAAGCGGGTCCGGCGGGAGGTGCGGGGCATCGGGTCTCCGAACTATGCCTTGGCTATTAACAATCTCAATGATTGAGATAAGTGTGTACCATCCTGGGAAGGGCCGGACGACCGGGTACCCGGAACGGGCGATCGGATGCCACGGAACACCACGCAGGCGTGATCTCGTGGGACCTTCGGCGGTGACGGGGCGCGCGGATGCACCCGTTCGGCGGACGTGCGCCCGTCCTGCGACGCCTCCGTCTCAGCGGCGCGGTACGCGCAGGGCGCCCAGTTCGTCGTTCAGGACGTTCAGGAAGCGCAGGGCCACCGCGAGTTCGTCGTCGTCGAACCGGTCCCGCGCCCGGGCCGTCGCCTCCGCGAGCGGCAGGAAGTACCGGCGGGCCGCAGCCCGCGCCCCGTCCTCGTAGTGCACGTGCACCACGCGCCGGTCGGCGCTCTCCCGGGACCTGCGGACGTGCCCGGCCCGCTCCAGCCGGTCCAGACAGGCCGTCACCGCGCCGGAGGTCAGCCCGAGGTGCTCCCGGAGCCGCCCCGGCGTCAGCGGCTCGGGACTGTCCAGGACGACGGCGAGCGCCTGCACGTCCGTGGGGTGCAGTCCCTGCGCCTGGGCGAAACCGTGCACCAGGCGGTTGATCTCGCCCTGCGTCCGCCGCAGCGCGACGGCGAAGCTGTGCAGGTCACCGGCCGCGCCCGGAGGGGCGGCGGGAGCGTCTCGGTCTTCTTCGCGGGCCACGCGTTCAGCCTATAGACATCGCCCTCCCGCATCCGTCCGGGTCATGGTGGGAGAACAAGTGGCGTGGGACCCGCCCACGTGGGCCCCGCGCGAGCCCGCCCCAGGGACGGAACGGAGCACCCCCGCCATGGCGACGAACCCCAGGGACACGCCCGACCGGACGCCGGACGATCCGGCCTCCGAGGAGCCGTCCGGCACCGGCCCTGGCCCCGACTCCGGCACCGACACCGGTCCCGGCACCGGCCCTGGCCCCGACTCCGCCTCCGCCTCCGGCACCGGTCTCGACCCCGCCCCCGGCACCGCCTCCGCCCCGGCCTCCGGCCCCGGCTCCGGTCTCTGCCTCGTGACCGGGGCCGGCGGATACATCGGCGGCCGGCTCGTCCCCGAGCTGCTCGACGCGGGCCACCGCGTGCGCTGTCTGGCCCGTACCCCCGCCAACCTCCGCGACTACCCCTGGGCGGGCCGGGCCGAGGTCGTCCGGGGCGACGTCACCGACACGGAGAGCCTGCGACCCGCGTTCGAGGGCGTGGAGGTGGCCTACTACCTGGTGCACTCCCTCGGTTCCGGCCGTGACTTCGAGGAGAAGGACCGGCGCGCGGCCCGGACCTTCGCCGAGGAGGCCCGTGCCGCCGGGGTCCGCCGCATCGTCTACCTGGGCGGCCTCACCCCGGCGGGCGTGCCCGAGCGGGAACTCTCCCCGCACCTGCGCTCACGGGCCGAGGTCGGCCGCATCCTGCTCGACTCCGGCGTCCCCACGACCGTGCTGCGCGCCGCCGTCGTCATCGGCTCCGGCTCCGCCTCCTTCGAGATGCTCCGCTACCTCACCGAGCGCCTCCCCGTGATGCTGACGCCCAGTTGGGTCAGGACCCACGTCCAGCCCATCGCCGTACGGGACGTGCTGCGCTACCTCGTCGGCAGCGCGCGCATGCCGGAGGACGTCAACCGGACCTTCGACATCGGCGGCCCGGACGTCCTCACGTACCGCGACATGATGATCGAGTACGCGGAGGTCGCCGGCCTTCCCAAGCGCCTCATCGTGTCCGTCCCGATGCTCACCCCCGGCCTGTCCAGCCACTGGATCGGGCTGGTGACCCCCGTTCCCGCCGGCCTGGCCCGGCCGCTCGCGGAGTCGCTGCGGTACGAGGTGGTCTGCGCCGAGCACGACATCACGGAGTACGTCCCCGACCCGCCCGGCGCCCCGATCCCCTTCGGCCGCGCCCTCCGCCTCGCCCTCCAGCGGGTCCAGGAGGCCAAGGTCACCACCCGCTGGTCCTCCGCCTCGCTGCCCGGAGCGCCCAGCGACCCGCTGCCCACCGACCCCGACTGGGCCGGCGGCAGCCTCTATACCGACGAGCGCGAACGGACCGTCGACGCCCCGCCGGAGACCCTCTGGAGGGTCGTCGAGGGGATCGGCGGCGGGAACGGCTGGTACTCCTTCCCGCTGGCCTGGGCGGTACGCGGCTGGCTCGACCGGCTCGTCGGCGGCGTGGGCCTGCGCCGGGGCCGCCGCGACGCCCAGCGGCTCCGGGTCGGCGACGCGCTCGACTTCTGGCGGGTCGAGGAGATCGAGCGGGGGAGCCTGCTCCGGCTGCGCGCCGAGATGCGGCTCCCCGGCCTCGCCTGGCTGGAGATGCGCTCCGAACGCGACGAGCGGGGCCGGACCCGCTACCGCCAGCGCGCCCTGTTCCACCCGCGCGGACTCGCCGGGCAGGTGTACTGGTGGAGCGTGGCCCCCTTCCACGCCGTCGTCTTCGGCGGCATGGCGCGGAACATCGCCCGCACGGCGGAGCGGGCGGCGGCGGCCGGTGCGCCCGTGTCGCCGGAGGGCGCGGACGGGCCGGTCGCCCGCTCCGGCGACGTACCGGCCCGCGCGGGGGACGCGCCGCCCCGCGCGTGAGGTCCGTGCGCCGGCGGTGCGCGTCCGCCCGCGCGGGGCCGACGTCCTCGTTCGTGCGGAGGCGTCGTCCCGCTTGCCCGCGGCCGCCGTCCCCGTTCGCCCGGCAGCCGTCGTGCCCGTTCGCGCGGGGACCGTGGTCCCGTCCGTGCGGGGGCCGTCGTCCCCGTTCCCCTCCCCGCATCCGTACGCCGGACACCGGGAGAACCGGACGCAGGGAGAAAAAGGGCGGCGCAGACGTACCGCCCGCAGTCGCACCCCGCCGGGCGCCCGGTCCCGAGGGCGCCGCCCGGTGGCCGAACCCCAGGAACAGGCGCCATGACCGTCTCCGTCGTCCTCTTCACCTCCGACCTCCGGCTGCACGACCACCCGCCCCTGCGGGCCGCCGTGGACGCGGCGGACGAGGTCGTCCCGCTGTTCGTCCGGGACCCCGCCGTCGACCGGGCCGGGTTCGCCGCCCCGAACCGGCTCGCCTTCCTCGCCGACTGCCTGGCCGACCTCGACGCCGGACTGCGGCGGCGCGGCGGGCGGCTCGTCGTGCGCGCGGGCGACACCGCGGCCGAAGTGTGCCGCGCGGTACGGCAGTCCGACGCCGACGAGGTCCACATGGCCGCCGACCACTCGTCCTTCGCCCGCGGCCGCGAGGAACGGCTGCGGGACGCCCTGGAGGCGGACGGGCGCCGCCTCTACGTCCACGACGCCGTGACCACCGTCGTGCCGCCCGGCGACGTCGTCCCGCAGGGCTCCGACCACTTCGCGGTCTTCACCCCGTACTTCCGGCGCTGGTCGGGCGTACCGCTCCGGGCGCCCCTGGCGGCCCCCCGGGCGGTACGGGTGCCGGACGGCCTGCGCTCCGACGAACCGCCGTCGCGCGCCTCCGTGGCGGACGTGTCCGAGGGCCTGGCCAGGGGCGGCGAGAGCACGGCCCGCCGCAGGCTCGGCGCCTGGCTGTCCCGGCACGCCGACGCCTACGGGACGGGCCACGACGACCTCGCGGGCGACACCACCTCGCGCCTCTCCCCGTACCTCCACTTCGGCGCGCTCTCGGCCACCGAGGCCGTCCACCGGGCCCGTGCCCGGGGCGGACCGGGCGCCGAGGCCTTCGTGCGGCAGCTGTGCTGGCGGGACTTCCACCGCCAGATGCTGGCCGTACGGCCCGCGATCGCCACCGAGGACTACCGGCCCCGGCACGACCGCTGGCGGCGCGGCGCGGCGGCCGAGGCGGACCTGCGGGCCTGGCGGGAGGGCCGTACCGGCTATCCCGTGGTGGACGCGGCCCTGCGCCAACTCGCCCACGAGGGCTGGATGCACAACAGGGGCCGGCTGCTCACCGCCTCCTTCCTCACCAAGACGCTCTACCTCGACTGGCGGGAGGGCGCCCGGCACTTCCTGAGCCTCCTCGTGGACGGCGACCTCGCCAACAACCAGCTCAACTGGCAGTGGGTGGCCGGGACGGGGGCCGACAGCCGCCCGAACAAGGTCCTCAACCCCGTCGCGCAGGGCAGGCGTTACGACCCCGACGGCGCCTACGTCCGCCGCTGGGTCCCCGAACTCGCCGCCCTGCCGGGCGCGTCGGTCCACGAGCCCTGGAAGCTGAAGGACCGGGACCGGGCCGCGTACGACTACCCCGAACCGCTCGTCGCCCTCGCCGAGGGCACCGCCCGCTTCAGGCACGGCAGGGGTCTGGAGTAGGGGAGGAGCGGGCGGAACGGGATTCGGCGCGTCGAAAGTGAAAGGCGACGCACAAACGATGCGAGTTGTTTCGTCTCGCTCCTCGGCCGGAGGGTGGAGGAACCGAGGGCACGGAGCCCCGGCGAGGAGGAGCTTCGCCATGAACGCAGCCCGTACAGCCGTCCGCCGCCCCACCCCCGTCGAGGGACCGGGTGCCCTCTCCGGCGGGCCGAGCCTCCTCTCCGAGGGGCCGGGCGCCCCCTCCGGCGGGCCGGACGCCCTCTCCGACGCGGAGATCGGCCGGGGGCTCGTCCAGGGCGACGAGCGCTGCCTGGTCCTCGCCCACCACCGCTGGGCCCGCCTCGTGCACACCCTCGCTTCCCGTGCCCTGGGCGACCCGCGCGAGGCCGAGGACGTCACCCAGCAGGTCTTCCTGGCCGCCTGGCGCGGCCGCGCCGGATACCGCCCCGAGCGCGGTTCCGTGCCCGCCTGGCTCGTCGGCATCACCCGGCGGAAGATCGCCGACGCCCTCACCGCCCGTACCCGCCGGCTCGACCTCGTCGCCGCCGCCGGAGCGGCCCTGCCCCCGTCCGACGGCACCGGGGAGGGTCCCGAGCACGTCCTCGACCGGATCGTGGTCACCCGCGAACTCGCGCGCCTGCCGCGCGTCCAGCGCGACGTCCTGGCCCTGGCGTTCTTCGGGGACCTGACGCAGACGCAGATCGCCGACCGGACGGGCCTGCCCCTCGGCACCGTCAAGAGCCACGCGCGCCGGGGCCTCCAGCGGATGCGCCGCAGCCTGGCCGTCGCCGAAGCCGCCGCGGGCGAGGCGGTCGGCAGGGCGCCCGGCGGCGGGGCGGCCGCCGCCTGAGACCGGCCCCGGGCGACCTGACGTTCTACGCCCCGGGCGAGGCCCGCCTTCCGCGCGGACCGCGCTCCCGGACCGCCCCGCCCCCGCCCCGGACGGCCGCGCGTCCGGCACCCGGACCGCCCCGGGGCCTTCCCGTCCGGTGGAGCCCGTACCCGACGGGCCGCGGGGCCTGGCAGACTGCGACCCTCACGGCCGTCTCCCTCCTCGCGAGCGTTCGTCACGAGCGGACCGCTCGTCCGGGGGCGCGGCAAGCGACTCCTGGAGGCCCCATGGCACAGCGGCCCGGACACGCGGCCCCCGAGGCCCGCGCGAGCGGGTTCCCACCCCGGCCGCCGCACCGGCGCGCGGACGGGGCGGCCCCGCGGTGAACGTCTGCCGTGTCCGGCGCGCCGCCCCCGGCGCCCTCCTCGTCCGCAGCGTCCCCGCCGCGCCCGCCGCCCCCACCGCGGCCGTCCTGCTGCTCCACGGCGGCCGCGCCGACGGGCCCGAGCCGCCGCCCGCCCTCAACCTCCCCGCGCTGCGCATGCGCCCCTTCGCCGCCGCCGTGACCCGTGCCGTCCGGGGCCGGAGCGTCCTCGTCGCCGAGGTCCGCTACCGCCACCGCGGCTGGAACGGGACGCGCGCCGACGCCGCCCGGGACGCCGCGACCGCCCTGGGCGACCTCCGGGAACGGATCGGGCCCGTGCCCGTCGTGCTCCTCGGCCACTCCATGGGCGGCCGCGCCGCGCTCCGGGCCGCCGGCGACCCGGCCGTACGCGGGGTCGTCGCCCTCGCGCCCTGGTGCCCGCCCGACGAACCCGTCGAGCACCTCGGCGGACGGCGCCTCTACCTGCTCCACGACGAGACCGACCGCGTCACCTCCGCCCGCGAGTCCTGGGACTTCGTCCGCAGGGCCAGGGCGGCGGGGGCCGACGCGGTGGGCATCCCGATGCGGACCGGCGGGCACGCCATGCTCCGGGGCGCGGACCTCTGGCACCGCCGGGCGGCCGAACTCACGGCGGCGCTCCTGTCGCACGGCTGAGACCGCCGGCCCCGGCCCCGCAGCCCGTCGCGAGGGCGAAACGCCCCGTCGTACGGGCGGAGCACCCCGTCGTACGGGCGGAACGTGCCCCGTCGTACGGGGGAAGCGCGTCCCGCCGCGCCGGGAGGCGTCCCGTCACCCCGGGGAAGCGGCCCCTCCACCGGCCTGGTGGCGGGAGAGCGCGTCGAGCGCCTCCCGCAGACCGCCCGGACGCAGCGTCCCCGGCTCCGGGGTCCGGCCCGCCCAGCCGGGACCGGCCAGGAGCATCAGCGGGCGCGTCCGCGCCCCCTTCACGCCGAACGAGCTCCCGGCGACGTGCCGGGCGAGGGCGTGGTTCGCGGTGGACCGCGCCTGCGACCAGAGCACGACCGCGGCCGGGCCCATGCGCCGCACGGCGGCGTCGAGCGCCTCGGCGGGGACGGCCGCGCCGAACATCCGGGTCGGCAGGCCGCGTTCGGAGAGGCCCGCCGCCAGCGCCTCCAGGGGCAGGGTGTGCTGCTCTCCGGGCACGCACGCCAGGAGCACCGGCGGCACCGGGGCCATCGAGCGGTGCCCGGCGGGCACGACCTGCCGGAGCGCGGTCGACACGTGCCAGGACAGCAGGTGCTCCACCTCGACGTAGCGGTCCCCGGACGACTCCCACTTGCGCCCCACCGCGTGCAGGGTCGGGGCCATCACCTCCTCCCAGGCGGTGACGAGCCCGTGGTCCGCGACGGCGTCCCGGAGCAGGACGTCCAGGGCGGGGCCGTCGAGCCGTACGGCGGCCCGCGCGAGCCCCCGGCACTCCAGCCGCACGTCACCGAGCGGAAGCCCGTTGCCGGATCCGGGCTGCCGGGCGGGTCTCGGCCCTCCGGGGCCCGGTCCCTCCCGCTCGCCCACCGGCCCCGGGGCCGGCTGCGAGGGCCGGGCCCGCGTCCTCGGAGGCGTGTCGAGAGCCGCGCCCGGACCCCCCGTCCTGCCCGTCCGCGCGATCCGCGCCGCTTCGGCCGGAGGGGCGCCCGAGGCCGTCAGCCGGCACATCTCCTCCAGCATCGCGACGTCCTCCGGGGCCCACCGCCGGTGCCGGCCGTCCTCGCGGGCGGCGGGGCCGATCCCGTACCGCCGGTCCCACGAGCGCAGGGTGGTGGGCGACACCCCGAGGCGCCGCGCCACCGCGCCGGTGGTGAGGCCGTACGTCGTCGAATCGTTCATGCGGCCAGATTACGACGCACGATCGACGCGAGTGTGTCTCAGGCGGCAGGACCGGTGCGCTCGGCGGCCAGCTGCCCCGCGCAGGCCTCCCGGGTCGCCCGGTGCACGGCGCGGGCGAGCCGGGCGCCCCAGAGCGACCGCGGGCCGGCGAACGGCTCGGCGGAGGGCCCGGAGGAGGACCCGGTGGAAACGGGCACGGCCACGCAGACGGCGTCCGTCGGGGTGCCGGAGGCGTCGGCCCCCAGCTCGACCAGGGCCTGCGTCTTCGCCTCGGTGGCGGTGGCCACCGCGTTCACGAGGGCCGCGTCCGTCAGGGGCACGGGCAGCGACACGATGATGTTGATCGTCCCGGGGTGCGGGACGGCGACCCCGCCGGCGCCCGGGGCGGCGGCCCAGCCCCGTACCCCGATCCCGGCCGTGACCACGGCGTGCGCGCCGCCGTCCACCGCGTGGCGCCGGTCCGCGACCGAGGCCGCCGTCATGAGCCCCACGCCCGGACCGGAGAGCCCCGCGTCCGAGGCGAGTGCGCGGAGGTGGGCGACGGGGTCGAGCCGGTCGTAACCGGGCGGCACCTGGGCGTTGACCACCCACTCCCGCTCGCCGATGCCCCCGCCGAGCACCGCGCTCGACACCATCCGCACGCCCGGTCCCGGGGCCCAGACGAGGAGCGGCCACTCCCGCCCCCGCTCCGTGTGGCCGAGGAGGACGGCGTCGGCGAGGGACGGGTGGGCGGGGAGGGTCCGGGGAAGCACCCCACACCCTAACGCGCGGCCCTTTTCTCACTCGAACGGGTGAAAGCCCCGTCCGGACCCATCCGGTCGGCGCCCGGCTCCGAATCACCCGTGACAGCAGGGCCGGAAGTGAGCGATTCGCCGCGGACGGCCCGGGCGCGCCACCGTCCTCCCCGCCGGGGAGGCGGTGCCGTCTCCTTCACACGTGCGCAGTCCTCTACGCATCCGGACCAAAGGGGTTCCTCCCATGACCACTTCCCGCATCCGCCGCGCCGCCGTCGCCGTGGCCGCCGCGGCCGTGCTGCCCTTCTCCCTGGCCGCCTGCTCGGACTCCGGAAAGGACGAGGCCTCCGGTGCCGGGGCCCCGGCCTCCAGCGCCCCCGCGCAGGAGACCGCCTCCTCGGCCCCCGCCGACGCGGACATGGCGCCCGACGGCCCGTTCGGCCCGGCCTGTGCCGGTGTGCCCAAGGAGGGCGCAGGTTCGTTCGACGGCATGGCGAAGGACCCCGTCGCCACGGCCGCCTCGAACAACCCGGCCCTGTCCACCCTGGTGACCGCCGTCAAGCAGGCCGGCCTGGTCGACACCCTCAACAACGCCCAGAACATCACGGTGTTCGCGCCCACCAACGACGCCTTCGCGAAGATCCCGAAGGCCGACCTGGACAAGGTCCTGGCCGACAAGGACATGCTCACCAAGATCCTCACGTACCACGTGGTGGGGGAGAAGCTGGCCCCGAAGCAGCTGGAGAACGGCACCTTCGAGACCCTCCAGAAGGGCACGCTCACCACGAAGGGCTCCGGCGAGGAGTACACGGTCAACGACTCCTCGAAGGTCGTCTGCGGCAACGTCCCCACGGCCAACGCGACCGTCTACATCGTCGACACCGTCCTCATGCCCAAGTAGGCGCCGGCACGGGCGTCACGCGCGCGTGGCCCGCGGCGGGAGCGGCCGCGGGCGGGACCGAACGGGATCGGACCCCACGCGCGCGCCACGCGGTACGTCCGAAGGGCACTCACGTGCGGGACCACCGGGACTTGGGGCCGGTGGTCCCGTTCCCGTGCCCGCTCACGTGTCCACCGCCGCGCCGTACCGCGCCGCACCGGAGGCGTGGACCCGCCACGGACGCGGAGTGACGCCGGGACCGCCGGACTCGTTTGCCGGGCATGCCCTCCCGTCACGCCCTTCCCGGCTCCGCGATATCCGCCCACCGCCCCGCCCGCGAGGCCGCCGAGGCCGCGCTCGTCGAGCACTACCCCGCGCTCGTACGGCTCGCCCACCTCGTCCTGCCGCCCGCGCTCGGCCGCCACCGCCGCGTCCTCGCCGCCCACGCCCTCGTGCAGAACTCCCTGACGGAGGCGGCCCGTCGGCCGAAACCCGGGACGCACAAGGCCGGGACACCCGGGGCCGAGACATACGGGGCCGGGACGCACAAGGCCGGGACGCACGGGGCCGGGACGCACGGGGCCGAGGCACCGCCCGCCGGGGCCTCCCTGCCCGGGCAGCGCTCCGGCGAGCGCCCCGCGCACGCGTGGCTGCGGGCGACCGTCGTCCGCGCCGCGCTCCGTCCGCCGCGCCGCTTCCCGCCCGCGTCCCCACTGCCCCTGGTGCTCGGCCTGCGGCTCTTCCCCCGGGCCGGGGGAACCGACGAACTCGCGCTCGACCGGGCCCTGGCCGAGGCCGCCCCCGAAACGCGGGCCGCGCTCGCCCTGCGGATCCTCGAAGGACTCCCCGCCGACGCGACCGCCCGGCTCCTCGCCTCGGCGGGCGCGGCGGACCCCGCCGCCGCCCTCCGCGCCGCCGAACGGATCGAGGCGGCGTCCGGAACCGACGTCGGGGCGCTCCTGCGCAGCGCCGAGTTCGACCCGTGCACCGTCCACACCCGCCCCACCGACCTCCTGCGCCGCCGCCGGCGCGCCCGTCTCGCCGCCCTCGCCGGTGCGCTGCTGCTCGTCACGGCGGGCGCCGCCGTCACCGCCGGGGTCCGCGCCGGGACGGAACCGGAGTCCGCCGCCTCCCCGTCCGTCCGGGCCCGGACGACGGACCCCGCCGCGCTCCTCCGCACGCCCGCCGACCGCTGGGCCGACACCTCGCGCGTCGACCTCACCGCCTGGCCCGCGCGCGGTGCCGGGACGCGGGACACGGCCCTGCTCCGGCGGGCCCTGGAGACGTGGGCCCGGGGAGCCGGGGACGGCGTCCGGCGGACCGCCACCCCCGGCACGTCCGTCTCCCCGCCCGCCGAACCGCCCCGGCTCCTCTTCGCCGGCCCGGTCGACGGCGCGGGCGTGGTGCTCCTGCACGACGGGCGCAGGCTCGCCCGGTACGCCGAACCCCGCGACGGACGCGGGCCCGCCGCCCTCGACCTCGCGCGGACCGACGACGCCGACGTCACCACCGGCGCCGCCGTGGTCCTCACCCGCACCGCCGGGCGGGCCCGGTACCTCCTCGCGCCCTGGATCGCCGACGCGGCGGTACGGGACCTCCGGGCGCCCGGCACCGCCGCCCGCCCGCTGGACGTCACCCCGGACGGCGTGACCGCCCCCATCCCGTACACCCCGGGGCGTGCGCCCGGCGCGTGCGCGGGCGCGACCGCGCTCCAGCTCCGCTCCTCGACCCGGATCGTGGAGGACCACGCCTTCCTCCTCGCGGACCTCGGGGAACTCACCCCGGCGCACCTCACGTGGACGCCCCCGCCGGGCACGGACGCCCCGGCCCGCGCGCCCCGCGAGGCGACCGGCGCACGCGGGCTCGCGGCCTGGGCGCGTTCGGCCTGTTCCCTGGCGCCGCTGCACGGCACCGGGGTCCGGTCGGTCAACCGCTGGGAGTACGCCGAACAGCCCCTGCCGGAGCGGGCGGGCCGGGCCCTGTGGGTCTGCTCCCGCGTCGAGACCTGGGAGGGGAGCGGCCGGGCGGCCGTCTCCTTCGAGGCGCCGGGTGACCCCGCGCCCCGGCCCGTGGCGGAACTCCGGGACACGGCGGCGTGCGGGCGCTTCGGGCAGCACGTCCTCGCGGGGACGTACTGGACGGCCCCGTCGGGCGCGCGGTACCTGCTCGCGGCGGGCAGCCGCCGGCTGACCGGCGTCACCGCGGAGGGCGCCGTCACCGCCGCCGCACGCGGCCCGCTCCTGACGGCCCGGACCACCGCGGCGGGTCCGGTACGCCTCACGGGCCGCCTCGCCGACGCCTCCGCCCTCCCGGGCCTCACCACTTTTCCCGCCCCCACCGCCCCCACCGGGGCCACCGGGGCCACCGCCCTCCCCTGAGGCCCCGGTCGCCGGTCGCGTCAGGGTTCCAGGACCTCCACGTGATCGGCGACCGCCACCACCAGGACGCGGGCGCCGGGGCCGACGGTGCGCCAGCGGTGGCGCACCCCGCCGGACATCAGCAGCGCGTCCCCGCGCCCGAGGCGGTGGATCCGGCCCTCCGCCTCCACCTCCACCGCCCCGTCCGCGACGTACAGCAACTCGTCGTTGCGGTGCAGGAACTCGCGGTCCGCGTCGTGTTCGCCGGTGAACTCCAGGGCGTGCACCTGGTGACGGCCCCGCACCACCGGCCGCACCCGCGCGCCCTCCCGCGGACCGCCGTCCCGCAGGCCGCCGTCGTCACCGGCGCGGACCACGTCCACCGTGCGGGTCTCGTCCGACGCGGCGAGCAGCTGGACGGCGGTCGTGTCGAGCGCGTCGGCGATCCGCTGGAGCGACCGCATGCTGGGGCGGGCCCGGTCGTTCTCGATCTGGCTGAGGAAGGGCGAGGAGAGCCCGCTGCGCTCCGCCACGTCGGCCAGGGTGAGGTCGAGGGACCGCCGCCGGCGCCGCACGGCCGCCCCCACCCGGGGCGCACCCCCCTCGCCGCCGTCCCGCTTCTCCCCTCCGCGCGGCACGCCCCCCTCGCGACCGCTCCGCTTCTCCCCTCCGCGCGGCACACCCCCCTCGTCACCGCTCCGTCCTCCTTTTCCGCTTCCGCGCGACGCCCTCGCCTCCATCGTCGTCCCCGTCCCTCTCCGCCCGCCCGGCCGTGCCCGCCGCGATCTTCGCTGTTCCCGGCACCCTACGCGGCGGCCGTGACGGGATCCGGGCACGGTTTCGCACTCCTGACACACGCCCGTCACACGACGCCTCTAGGTTCAAAGCCAGTTGCTCCAGTCAAAGAAAGTTTGACGAAGGAGCCCCGCAACCGACCCGGAACGCAGGAGCCCCGCCATGCCCGCGATCGACCAGAACTCCCGCCGCCGACGACCGACCGGCCTCCTCGCCCTGGACGAGACCGCCGCCCACCCCGGCCACACCCTCTACGCCCCGCTCACCGGCACCGGCGAGGTGTACCTCGTCGACCTGCGCGGCGAGACCGTCCACCAGTGGAACCTGCCGTACCGCCCCGGCCGCCACGCCCGCCTCCTCACCGACGGCACCCTCGCCTACAACGGCGTCCTGCCCGGCGAGGACGCCCTGTTCCCGATGTGGCACAAGTACCGCGGCGGCGTCATGCTCCACGCCGCCCCCGACGGCACCGTGCTGCGCGAGCACCGCGACCCCCTCCAGCACCACGACGCCCACCACCTGGACGACGGCCGGATCCTCTACACCGCCCTCGAACCCCTCCGCGGAGCCGACGCCGAGGCCGTACGCGGCGGAGTGCCCGGCTCCGAGGCCGACGGCGGCACGGTCTGGGCCGACACCATCCGCGAGGTCGGACCCGACGGCGAACTCCTCTGGTCCTGGCGCGCCTCCGAGCACCTCGACCGCGACGCGTACCCGCTGCACGAGGCGTACGCCCGCGAGCACTGGCCCCTGATCAACAGCGTCGTCCCGCTCCGCGACGGCAACGTCCTCGCCAGCCTCCGCAGCGTCTCCGCCGTCGTCGTCATCAGCCGCGGGACGGGCGAGATCCTGTGGCGCAGCGCCCCCGGCACCACCAGCCAGCAGCACGCCCCGACCGAGCTGGACGACGGCCGGTTCCTGGTCTTCGACAACGGCGTCTTCCGGCCGCACCACGACGTCCCGTACTCCCGCGTCGTGGAGATCGACCGCGAGAGCGGCGAGATCGCCTGGGAGTACCACGACCCGGCCCGCGAGTTCTTCTTCGCCCCGTTCATGGGCTCCGCGCAGCGCCTCCCCAACGGCAACACCCTCGTCACCGACTCCCCGTCCGGCCGGCTCTTCGAGGTGACGAAGGGCGGCTACCTGTGCTGGGAGTACGTCGTCCCGCACTTCGCCGGATACCGGGAGGACGAGGTCCGCGGCCTCTTCCCGGCCGAGCCCAACGCCGTCTTCCGCGCCTACCGCTACGCGGCCGCCGACATCCCGTGGCTGGGGGCCGGTTCGTGACCCCGACCGCCGCCCCCGCGCCGCCCGCCGCGTCCGGCACCGCCCCGGTCGACGCCCGCGTCCCGGCCCGCCGGCTCCTGCCGCTCGCCGCGCAGCACGTCCTCGCGATGATCGCCGCGCCCGTCTCCACCGTCTTCCTCACCGCCGGCACCCTGCGTCTCGCGCCCGGCACGACGGCCTCGCTGCTCAGCGCCGTCCTGATCCTGTGCGGGGCGGGCGCCCTGCTCCAGTCCCTCGGAGTGTGGCGGGTCGGCGCCAGGCTGCCGTTCGTCATGCTGCCCGGCGGCGCCGCCACCGCGCTCTTCCTCCAGATCGCGCAGGACCACGGCACCCCCACCGCCGCCGGCTCCGTCCTCCTGGCGGCGGCACTGCTCATCGCCGTGCTCCCGCTCTACGCGCGCGTGGTCCGGCTCTTCCCGCCGCTCGTCATGGGCGTCACCGTGCTCCTCATCGGCATCGCGATGATCCGGGTCGCCGCCCGGCTCGTCACCGGACCCGACAGCGAGGGCGAACCCCGCGCCGTCCTCCTGGCGGCTCTCACCGTCGCCGCCACCGTCGGGGCGTACGTCCTGCTGCGCGGGGTCTGGCGGCAGACCGCGATCCTCACCGGCATGGCGGCCGGCGTCCTGCTCGCCGTCGCCACCGGCCTCGGCACCTTCACGCCGGCGCCCGGCAGCGGCTTCTCGCTGCCGGCCCTCCTCCCTTACGGCACACCGGAGTTCGACGTCCTCGCGGCCCTGCCGCTGCTCGTCTTCAGCCTCACCACCCTGGCCGAGATCACCGGCCAGACCGTACTGAACAGCGAGACCGTCGGCCGGACCCCCGACCCCGGCAGGGACGTCCCCCGCGTCGCCCGCGCCGACGCCCTCGTCTCCCTCGTGGGCGGCCTCTTCGGTACGTCCCTGATGGTGACCAGCGCCGAGAACATCGGCATCGGCCGCCTCACCGGGGTCCGCAGCCGCTTCGTCACCGCCGCGGCCGGGGCGCTCCTGATCGGCGTCGGTCTGGCGACCCCCGCCTCCCGCGCCCTCGCCGGCATCCCGGAGGCGGTCGTGGGCGGCTCCTCGCTCGTCGTCTACGCGGTGATCGCCGTGATGGGCGTCGAGATGCTCCGCCGCGCCGACCTCACCGGCACGGGCTCCATGACCGCCGCCCTGGCCCTCGCGGCCGGACTGCTGCCGCTCCTGACCCCCGGCCTGTACGACGGGTTCCCCGGCTGGGCCCGCACGGTCCTGGGCAGCGGCGTCGTCGCCGGCACGCTCACAGCCGTCCTCCTGACCGCGCTCCTCGGCCGGTTCGACCGACGGACCGTGACCCCGGAACCGGAGCCGGACGCCGCGAAGACCGGCACCCCGGAGCCGCGCGCCCCCGAGTGACGGCAACGCGCCCGCCCTCGGCCGGCGGGGAGGAAGGGACGGGCGGCCGACCACGTGCTCGCCCGGCCCCGCGGTCGCCCGGTCGGGGCAGTACGCCTCCCGCGCCCACCGGCGCGGAGGAGTCCTCGCCCACCAGGCCGTGGTGGAGCGCGAACACCGGCCCGGAGAGGCAGGCCCCCGGCGACCGCGGCCGACCGAACAACTCCTCGGTGGCGCGGGTGTGCTCCACGAGCGCCCGCTCCACCCGGTCGGGGGCGTAGTACCGGAACCGCGTCGACGGACCGACGCGGACGGGCCGCAGCAGCCCCCGGTCGTCGTACAGCCGGAGGGCCTTCCGGCTGGGCCCGGTGCGAGCCGCCGGCTCGCCGATCGTGATCAGTTCGCGCACGGGCCCGCTGTGACCCCTCCCCCCGGGGCACGGGCAAACCACCCGGGGGAGCACCGCCGACCGCCGCCGGAGCCGGACGGGTGGATAGCCTGGCGGAATGCTTACAGAAGTGACAGCGACCCGCTACGTCACGCCCCTGCGCGAGGGCGGCTCGCTCCCCGGGATCGTCGAGGCCGACGACCTCGGTACGTACGTCATGAAGTTGTCCACCCTGTGAAGCTGACCTGCACGGATGCGACCTGTCCCACCCCTGACCCGGGTGGATAGGTCTTTCAGTGTCGTGCGGGATGGTGCTGCGTTACCTGGCCGATTCTCCCCACGCGCTCCCCGGGACCGTCGATCCTCCCCGGATCCTCCCCAGGAAGCGGTGTTGCGGCGGGCCGTGGTGACGGGAAGCGTCATCCCGTTCGAGGTGCTGTAAGGGCACGCTGGGTGACCGCCGGTGAGAGCAGGGCGGGGCGGGGCGGAGGCGCGGCGTCGCCGGCCGGAACGCCCCCTCCAGGGTCCCGGATCGACTGTCCGTCCCGCGGCCTTGTACGCGACTGATAATGACAATGATTTTCCCATAGGGTCGGGCGATGGTGGCCCGGCGGCCGACAACGCCGGCCGGGCGGTTCCTCTCGGCCGCGGCGTCGTCGGGACCACCGATCCGTAAGTGAGCGATACCTTCGTGGAGGTGCGGCCGTGTGGTCGACCGTCAAGCTGTTCCTGGTGCTGCGGCCGCGGGCCTGGGTGGAGATAGCCGGCCTCGTCGTGCTGATGCTGCTCATCACCGCGACCTACATCGGCCAGGGCCTGCTGATCGCGGACCTGTTGGCCCGCGTGTTCTCCTCGGGCGGGGTGAGCGGGCTGCTCGTTCCTCTGCTCATCATCGGCGTCCTGCAGCTGGCCCGGATCGGCCTGATCGTGGTGAAGGACTGGTGGGCGCCCCGGGTGTCCGCGGGTGTCAAGGAGGCGGTGCGGGAACGCCTCACTCTGAAGCTGATGGAGATCGGGCCCGGCCAGGCGCAGCGGATGCGGACCGGTGATCTGCAGTCGACGCTGGTGGACTCCGCCGAGCTGCTCGATCCGCTGGTGGGCCGGTTCGTGCCCGCCGCGGTGGCTTCCGTTCTGGGGTCCTGCCTCGCCTCGGTGTACGTGATCTCGGTCGACCCGGCCGTGGGTCTCGTGGTGCTCGCGTGTGCCCTTCTGGCGCCGCTGTCCCAGATGGCCGGGGCGAAGTGGATCAAGGAGCGGGGTGACCGCTGGACGGTGTCGTACCGCGGCCTCTACGCCGAGAGCCTGGATGCCGCGCAGGGCATGGCCACCCTCAAGGCGTTCAACGCCAGCGGCCGGCGCGGCCGGGAACTGGTCGAGCGCGGTGAGGAGTTCTGCCGGGACTCCATCCGGCTGATGGTGGCGTGGTGCGCCTCCTCCAGCGTCGGCCGGCTGCTGGTGCCGATCGGTACGGCAGCCGCGGTGGGACTGGGCGCGTGGCACGCGGCCACCGGGGAGCTGAGCGTCGCGGGGCTGTTCACGATCCTCATGCTGACCCGCGAGACGTTCCGGCCCATGCACGAGTTGGAGGAGGCTCACCACGCCGCCTACTCGGCCATCCCCGCCGGCCGTGCCGTCGCCGACGTACTACGGCTCGAACCGCAGGTACGGGACATGGCGCGGACCTCTCCGGCGTTGCGACAGAACCCTCCGGGCCTTGAGTTCAGCGATGTCCGGTTCCGCTACCCGACCCGGCGGGTACCGGCCCTCGACGGGTTCAGCCTCGCGGTCGGGCCGGGGGAGCGGGTAGCCGTCGTCGGCCGCTCCGGTGCCGGCAAGAGCACCGTGCTCGGCCTGCTGATGCGCTACTTCGACACTGACGGGGGCTCGATCCGCGTCGACGGGCACGACATACGCGAGTTCCCGCTGGCGGACCTGCGTTCACTGATCGGCGTCGTGGCACAGGACACCTATCTCTTCCACGGCACGGTTCGCGAGAACCTGCTGCTCGCCAGACCGCACGCCACCGATGACGAGGTGCAGCGCGCGGTGAACGCGGCGCGGGCGGCAGACTTCATCACTCGGCTGCCCCAGGGCCTGGAGACCGTCGTCGGAGAGCGGGGACTGAAACTGTCCGGCGGCGAGCGCCAGCGCATCGCGATCGCCCGGGCCCTGCTCAAAGACGCTCCCGTACTCGTCCTGGACGAGCCGACGTCGAGCATCGACGCCGCCAACGAGGCGGAGATCACCCGGACTCTCGGTGAGGTGACGCGCGGCCGGACGACGGTCGTCATCGCGCACCGGCTGTCCACGGTGCGCGACGCCGACCGGATCGTGGTGATGGACTCCGGCCGGATCGTCGAGTCGGGAAGCCACGCCGACCTCGTGGCAGGCAAGGGCCTCTACGCCGAACTCGTCGCGACCCAGACCGGAGCACAGGCATGACGTCGACCCTTCACACCCACACCCACGACCACGGAGTCGACGGCGATCGAGCCGGCGCCGGCAGGCCGGAGCCGGGCCGGTCGCTCCTCACCGGACTGAGCAGCCTGGTCCCCCTCCTGGGCGAGCACCGCCGCCTCATCGCGGTCGCCTACCTGGCCGGTGTGCTGCATCAACTGCTCCAGCTCGCCTCGGCCGGCATCGGCGCGTACGTGGTGGCGAGGGCGGCCGCGGGAGCACCACCGGGCCGGCTCACCGGGTGGCTGATCCTGCTCGGCTGTCTGATCGTGCCACTCGTCGTGATGAGCGTGGCCGACAGCACCTATGCCCACGTCGCCGCGTTCCGCGCGCTGGCCGACACCCGGGCGAAGGTGTTCGCCGCCTTCGAGCGGCTCTCACCCGGTTACATGCTCGAACGGCGTTCCGGTGACCTCGGATCCGCCGCCGTCTCAGACGTGGAGCAGATCGAGCTCTTCTTCGCCCACACGCTCAGCCCACTGGCCGTCGCGTCGACCGTTCCGGTGGCCACCACCATCGCCCTGGGCTGGTTCCACTGGTCGCTGGCCTGCGTCCTGGTTCCGATCCTGGTCCTGCTCGCCTCGGTCCCCACGTGGTTGCGACGCCATGCCGAACGGCACGGTCACGAACTGCGTGACTCCCTGGGCCGGATGAGCGCCGACACCACCGACACCTTCCAGGGCCTGCGCGAGTTGGTGAACTTCGGGGCGCACGCGCAGCGGCTCGGACTGCTGCGGACGCAGGGTGCCCGGCTGGCCCGGGCGAAGTCCGCTCACGGGCGCCGCGGCGGCATCGAGTACGCCGCCACGGACACCATCGCGCTCCTGGGCATGCTCGCGGTACTGGTTCTGGGCGCCCGGCTCGTCGTCCTGGACGAACTGGACCGCTCCCTCTTCCCGGTCGCCGTCGTGCTCGCCGCGATGGCGATGGTTCCGGTGCTGAAGGTGACGGAGGTCGCGCGCGAGCTGTCCATGGTCGCGGCGGCGGCCGAACGCATCAACGCGCTGCTCGAAGCACCGGCCCCGGTCTCGGATCTGGTCACCGAGGCCCCGCGCGGCCCGGTCGAACCGCATGTCCGCTTCGACGCCGTCACCTTCTCCTACCGCGAAGACCTGCGTCCCGCCGTGGCCGAGGTCGGCTTCGAGATCCGGCCCGGTGAGACCGTCGCGCTGGTGGGACACTCCGGTGCGGGCAAGTCGACCTGCGCCAACCTGTTGCTGAGGTTCTGGGACGTCACCGCGGGGTCGGTCTCCGTGGGCGGTCATGACGTCCGCGCCTTTCCGCAGGAGGACCTGCGCCGCCTCATGACCCTGGTGCCGCAGGACACCTTCCTGTTCAACACCAGCGTGCGCGAGAACATCCGTCTCGGCCGTGCGGACGCCTCCGACGCGGAGGTCGAGGCCGCCGCGCGGGCCGCTCAGGCGCACGACTTCATCACGACGCTTCCGGACGGTTACGACACCGTCGCCGGCGAACTCGGCGCGCTCATGTCCGGCGGGCAGCGGCAGCGCGTCGCGATCGCACGGGCGCTCCTGAAGGACGCCCCGATCCTCGTCATGGACGAGGCGGTGTCGAATCTCGACGCCGCCAGTGAGCAGGCGGTCACCCGGGCCATGGACGAGGCCCGGCACGGCCGCACCACCCTGGTCATCGCGCACCGGCTCTCGACCATCCTGACCGCCGACCGGATCGTCGTCATCTCCGGTGGACGCGTCGCCGAGGCGGGAACCCACCAGGAGCTTCTCGCCCGCGGCGGTGCCTACGTCGAACTGCTGGCCTCGCAACTGGAGGGAGTCGACGGACCGGGCGCCTGACATGTGGCTTGTTCGCCCCGTTTGCACCCTGCGGCGGGGCGCTCCGGCGGTCCAGCCGTATTGAAAATGAGTGTCATCATCGTATAGAAGTACGGGTGTGCTCATCTCGCGACAGCGGTCGGAGCGCACAAGGGCCGGAGTCCGGCCCTTCGCGCTGCCCGCACTACGGCATCCCACGGTCTCCACACTTCTGGCGGACCACCGAACCCTGTTGGCCGACCTCCTGGACGGCCTGGGATCACCGCTGCACGTCGTGCTGCCCGAGGTCTTCGAGGAGAACGCCGGCAGACTGAGGCAGGCGTTCGCCGAGGCGGGTGCCGATGCCGACATCCTGTTCGCCAAGAAGGCCAACAAGGCCGACTGCTACGTCACGTCGGCCGCCGCCCTCGGCGTCGGCGTCGACGTCGCCAGCGCCCCCGAACTGGTCAAGGCGCTGGCCGGGGGAGTGCCCGGCCGGCGGATCGGCATATCCGGCCCGGAGAAGGACGACGGGCTGCTCACACTGGCCGTCCAGCACGGCTGCCTGGTCGCGATCGACTCGATCGGTGAACTGAGGCGGCTCGCGAGGACCGCGCGGCTCGCCGGGCGGCAGGCCGCGGTGCTGCTGCGGTCCAGGACGGCCGGCCAGTCGAGCAGCCGCTTCGGCCTCTCCGCCGACGAGCGCCGCGCCGCCGTCGGTCTGTGCGGGGAACTCGCCGGCCACATCGCCCTCCGGGGATTCTCCTTCCATCTCAACGGCTACTCCCCGGCGGAACGCGCGACGGCCGCGAACGAGATGATCGAACACTGCCTCGACGCCCGGCGGCGTGGCTCGCCCTCCGCCGAACTCGTCAACATCGGCGGCGGGTTGCCAGTCCGCTACGTCGAGCTGCGGCTCTGGAACGAGTTCCTCGCGCAGAACGATCCAGCTCACTACCACGCGGCCAAGGACTTCAAGGACTTCTATCCGTACGGGGGACAGCCCGCTGCCGAGGCCGTGCGCGCGATCATGGCGCACCCGGTCGGCGGCGGCGAGAGCCTGTCGGCGAAGGCGAACCGCTACGGCATCCGGTTCGTCGTCGAACCCGGCCGGGCTCTGCTGGACCAGGCGGGTTTCACTCTGTTCCGCGTACAACAGGTGGACGACCGGCGGGAGTCCGACGGGTACGCGATCGTCACCGTCGCCGGAAGCAGCTTCAGCCTCTCCGAGCAGTGGTTCAACAGCGACTACCTCCCCGATCCGCTGCTGATGTCCGCCCAGCCGGTGGCCGACGAGCTGTTCCCGGCCTGCGTCGCGGGCTCGACCTGCCTGGAGAGCGACATGGTCACCTGGCGGAAGATCGGCTTCCCGCGGCCCGTGCACCGCGGTGACCACCTGGTCTACCTCAACACCGCCGGCTACCAGATGGACTCCAACGAGTCCCCGTTCCATGACGCCCCCCTGCCGTCCAAGGTCGTCCTCCGGCTCGGTGACGGCCTCGGCGGCGAACCCGGCGGCGCAGGCGCTCCGCCGCGCTGGCGACTGGACGGCATCCGCTGAGACCGCGAAACCGTCCGATACGACCACCCATGAAGGAGAACACCCGTATGTCCCCGAGCTACGCCCCGCCCGGGCAGCTGTGGCTCCTGCCGCAGTCCCAGCAGGAAGGGCTCGACCTCGACCACCGCCAGGTGATCGAGGTCGTCGAGAGGGCCTACCGCGCGCTGCGCGAAGGCGGCTCGAACAACCCGGTCAAGACCATCATCGACGACCCCGACCACCGCTCGCTCAGCTACTCGATGGTGGCCAGGGACGCCGGCAGCGGCACCGTCTGCTTCAAGGCCGTCTACGAGTTCGATCCGCGGCGGACGAGGGACGCCTACAGCTTCCACTCGTTCGTCTTCCTGATCGACGACACCACAGGCGCCCCCATCGCGCTGATGGACGTGGTGAAGCTCGGCCCCCTGCGGTCCTCGGCCACCACCGCGCTGTTCGCCCGCGCGGCCTGCCCCGACGCCCGCACCGCCCTCGTCGTCGGCACCGGAGTCCAGGGGCAGGCGGCCCTGCCGATGCTCGTCGCGGCGATGCCGCGGCTGGAGCGGCTTCAGGTGTTCGGCACGTACCCCGACGGGCTGCGCGCCGTCCAGGACAGCGTCGACGGCCGCGAGGTCGAGGTCGTCACGGACCTCCGCAAGGCCGCGGGCGAGGCGGACATCGTGATCGGCGCCGCCGGCCTCTCCGCCACGGAGGAGGTCCGGCGCGAGTGGATGAAGCCGGGCTCCGTCGCCGTACTCCTCGGGTACGGCGTGCACGCCGACGTGTGCCACGGCGCGGACTACCGGATCGCCACCGACACCGCCCAGATGCACGCCACCTGCGACGACCTGCGGGGCGACGACGGCAGTCTGCCGTCGGTCGACGCTCAGCTGCCCGAGATCCTGCTCGGCCTGGCACCCGCCCGGCGGACCCCGGACGACGTGGTCTTCGCCTACAACAGCGGCATGGCGGTCACCGACGCCGCACTGGGCCGGTACATAGCCGACCTCGCGCTGGCGGCCGGGCGTGGGGAAAAGGTCAACTTCTGGTGAGCACCCAAACCACCGACACGGCCCCTGCGAGCCGCGTGCAGACGACCGGCGCCGCCTGGTGGGTCAGCAACTCGCGGGCGCTGCTCAAGCTCGCGTTCCCCCTGATCCTCACCAACTTCGCTTACGTCGCCCTGACCACGGTCGACATCGTCATGCTGGGCAGGCTCGGCGCGGTCGAGATCGCCGCCGCCGGTCTGGCCATCGCGCTGTTCAACCAGTTGCGCACCACCGGCACGGGCCTGGTCACCGGAGTCAGCAACCTGGTGGCCGAGGCACGGGTGCGGGACGACCGGGAACGCGTCGGCGCGCTGCTGTTCGCGGGGTTCTTCTGGGCCACCGTCTGCGGCGTGGTCTTCTGCGCCGCGCTCCTGATGATCGGCCCGCTGCTGGTCCTGCTGGGCCAGGACCCGAAGGTGGTCGACAAGGCGGGCGAGTTCCTGGTCGTCCTGGCGCCGGGCATGCTGCCCTGCCTGTGGTTCCAGAACCTGCGGCACTTCACCACCGGGCTCAAGCGGCCCGGCCCGCTGCTGGCCATCACCCTGGCATCGGTCGGCGTGACCATCGGCCTGAACTACGTGCTGATCTACGGCAAGTTCGGCCTGCCCGCCTTCGGCTTCACCGGCGTCGCGATCGCCACCGTCACGGTGTTCCTGCTGTCCTTCCTGGCGTTCGCCGCGGTGATCCTGCGCGACAGCGTGCTCCGCCCGTACCTCACCTCGCCGCACGCGCGGCGCTGGGACGGGGACGCGGTCCGGTCGGTCTGGCGCCTCGGCCTGCCCATCTCCGGCACCTACGCCTCGGAGGCCGGGTTCTTCAGCGTGCTCACCCTGCTGATCGGCTCCCTGGGGGTCGAGGCGCTGGCCGCGCAGACGGTGCTGAACCAGATCGTCTACATCGTCTTCATGATCTCGGCCGGCCTCTCGCACGCGGCGTCGATCCACATCAGCGAGGCCCACGGCGGCAACGACTACGTGGCCGCGCGCAGGATGGGGCTCCTCGGCACGGCCTGGGGCGTGATCGCGACCCTGCTGGTAGCCGTCGTGTACCTGGTGATCCCGGACGCGATCGTGTCCCTCTTCATCTCGGCCGAGCACGCCGGCAACGCGGACATCATCGCGCTGACCGTCACCGGTCTGCTGATCGCCGCCCTCATGCAGGTCTTCGACGCCACCCAGAACATCGGCAACGGCATCCTGCGCGGCGTCGGCGACGCCGCAGGACCGTTCCGGATATCCCTCGTCGGCTACTGGCTGATCGGCCTTCCCGCCGGCTACCTGCTCGGCGTGACCGCCGACTGGGGCGTCGAGGGCGTCTGGACCGGCCAGACCATCGGCCTCGCCGCCACCGCCGCCATCCTGCTGGTCGTGTTCCTGCGCCGCGTCGACCGGCTCCACCGGGAGACGTCCGGCGCACCCGTCACGGAACCGGAGTCGTCATGAACCCCGTCCTCGCACCAGCCGCCTCGGCCCCCCTCATACGCAGGGAGGTGGCGGGCCTGCCCGGCTACGATCCCGGCGCGGACCCGGACGAGGTGGCCGCCCTCAGCGGTTCGGGTCGCGTCATCAAACTCTCCAACAACGAGAGCCCGTTCGGCGTGTCCCCGACCGTCGCCGAAGCCGTACGGGAGGCCGTGACCAGCGGTGTCTCCCGCTACCCCGATCCGATGGGCAAGCGGCTGACCGAGGCCGTCGGAGAGAGCCTGGACGTGCCCGCCGACCGCGTCGTGCTCGGCAACGGCTCGGAGAACATCCTGGAACTGCTGTGCCAGGCCGTCCTCGACCCCGGTGACCTGGTGGTCACCCAGGCGCCCGGCTTCGCCCTGCACGAGACCTTCCCCCGCGTCATGGGCGCCCGGGTCCACAAGGTGCCGGTCACCGCCGAGTTCGGGTTCGACGCGGACGCCTGGCGCGACGCGCTCGCGGCGGGCCCGAAGCTCGTCTTCCTCGCCAACCCGTGCAACCCCACGGGCGCGATGCTCGACGCCGGCGAGCTGGCGCAGATCGTGGCCGCCCTGCCGGAGTCCTCCTTGCTGGTGCTCGACGAGGCGTACGGCGAGTTCGCCCGCACGAACCCCGCGTACCCCGACGGCCTGGAGGCCCTGCGCGGGCTGAACCGGCCGTGGATCGTGCTGCGCACCTTCTCCAAGGCGTACGGCCTTGCGGGGGTCCGCGTCGGGTACGGCATCGCGTCGGACACCGCGCTGGTCCAGGCGCTGGACCGGGTCCGTACGCCGTACAACGTGAACCAGCCGGCCCAAGCCGCCGCCATCGCCGCCCTGGCCGACCGGACTCATCTGGCGGACACGGTCCGCCGCACCGCCCTGGAGATAGCCAGGGTCGCGGACCGGCTGCGCGAGGCGGGACTGCGCGTGGTCCCGTCCTCGACCAACTTCCTCTTCATCGACACCGGCCGACGCTCCGACGAGGTGGCCCAGGCGCTGCACCGCGCCGGAGTCATCGTCAAGGCATGGCGTGAGCCGGGGTACGAGACCTACATCCGAGCCTCGCTGTCGACGCCCGGGGACAACGACGTCTTCGTGCGGTGTCTGACCGAGATCTGCGCGAAGGACAAGACGTGATCACGAGCAGGATCTCCGACCTGATAGGGCGAACGCCTCTGCTGAAGCTGCCCGTCGCACAAGGCGGGGCGACCGTGCTGCTGAAGCTGGAGCAGTTCAACCCCACCGGAACCGCCAAGATCCGGATGGCCAGGAACATGGTCGACGAGGCGGAGGAGGCCGGGCTCCTCGCCCCCGGCGGGTGGCTCGTCGAGTCCACCTCCGGCAACACCGGACTCGGCCTGGCGCTCGTCGCCGCCGAACGCGGCTACAAGTTCACCGCCGTGGTCGACAACCACTCCAGCGCGGACAAACTGCGCGGCATGCGCGCCTACGGCGCCGACATCCTCAACGTCGCCGGGGACGAGGAGGGCCTCGCCACCGCCGAACGCGACACCGTGGCCGAGCGCCTCGCCGCCGAACACGGCGCCTACTGGACCGCCCAGCACCGCAACATGGGCAACCCCAACGGCTACCGGCCGCTCGCCCGCGAACTCCACGACGAGCTGGGCGACGACATCGACTACCTGTACGGGGCCGTCGGCACGGGTGGTTCGCTCTGCGGTACCGGCCGCTTCCTGCGGGAAAGCATCCCGGATCTCAAGATCATCGGTGTCGAACCGGAGGGCTCCGTCGTCTTCGGCGGCGAGGGCGCGCCGTACCACCAGTCCGGCACCGGTACACCGGCGGGCTCGGAGATCGGCTGCGTCGTCGACTACGACGTCTTCGACGAGGGGATCAAGGTCACCGACGCGGAAGCCTTCGAGACCTGCCGCTACCTGGCCAGGAACTTCGGTGTCCTGATCGGTGGTTCGGCGGGCGGCGTGGTGTACAAGGCCCTGGAGCGGGCGGGGTCCGCGCCCCCCGGCACCACCATCGTCGTGCTCGTCTGCGACGGCGGCGACAAGTACCTCGACACCGTGTTCAACGACGACTGGATGGCCGCCAACGGCCTCTTCGACGAGCAGGTCGTCCACCGGCTGGCCGCGCTGCTGCGGTAGCCGCCGTCGTGACGTCCCCGAGTCCCGGGGGCTCGCCCGCGGCCTCGAACTCCCCTTCTTCTCTTCCCTGCGAACTGATAGCCTGCAAATGATGAAAACGAAAACGATTACCATAGTTGCCGCGGCTCTGGCGGCGTTCACGCTCGCCGGATGCGGGACGGGCGCGTCCTCCGACGCCGATGCGAAGGCCAAGGGCGCGGCGGCGACGGGCTCGACGAAGTACCCGTTCACTCTCAAGAACTGCGGTACCAACGTTACTTACAAGGCCGCGCCGCAGAAGGTCGTCACGCTCAACCAGACCGCTGCCGAGATCCTCATCCACCTCGGGGTGGGCGACCGGATCGCCGGTACGGGCTACGAGATCGAGAAGACGCCGCCGGCGATCGCCGCGCAGTACAAGAAGATTCCGGTCCTGTCCGCGCCGGGCGCCGAGATCAAGCACGAGAAGCTGCTGGAGGCCCAGCCGGACTTCGTCTACGGCTCCTTCGCCAGCATGTTCACCAAGGAGCAGTCCGGTGAGCGCAAGCAGCTCCACGACCTGGGTGTCCCCACGTACCTGACCGAGTTCGACTGCGCGTACCACGAGAGCGTGGCGAACGCGGACTTCACGATGCTGTTCGAGGAGTACCGCCGCCTCGGCAAGATCATGGGCGTGCCCGAGGCCGGCGAGAAGCTGGCCACCGAGCAGAAGGCCATGGTGGACAAGGCGGTCGGCGCCGTCGAGAAGCGGGACAAGCCGCTCAAGGTGATGTGGTTCTACTCCACCTACGAGGGCACC
>NZ_JNXJ01000035.1:0-68366 GCF_000716625.1 Streptomyces bikiniensis
GTCCACCGCCGCCGCGAACGGCGCGATCTTCGCCTCCGCCAGCGCACGCACCGACTCCCGGAGCATGTCGTGCTCCTCCGAAGGACGGTACAGATCGAAGTCCTTGCCCATGATGTGGAGCTCCCCTAGACGCTTGTGGCACTGAGTACCCTCAGCAAAGCACACTCAGTGTCACGAACGCCAGAGCGCCCCGACGCGTCATGCGTCGGGGCGCTCGGAGAACCGCGCGGTCGGTCTTGTCAGCGAGAGGACGTCGTGAGGTTCTCGCCGTCCTCGGCGAAACGCTTCTCGTCGTACTCGGCGGCCAGCCTCCGTGCGTGCTCCTCGGTCATTTCCAGGCGGATCAGCAGGGCCGGGGTGCATATGGTCGGCAGCACGTACCGGAGCAGGACCAGGACCCGGTGGGTCAGGTCGTTACGGTCGCACAGGATCTGGGACATCGCCTGAATTCCGGAGAAGGAACCGGCGAAGAGTTCGGCCGTGTCCGTCACGTCCACGTGGAGGAGGAGTTCTCCCCGCACCTTCGCGACGGTGAGGATCTCCGCCACCTGGTCGATCCAGGCGCGGAAGGGGGCCGCCCTGTCGACCCCCGCGGCGCCGCTGTCCATGGCCAGCGCGACGCTCGCCCGTACCAGCGGGTCGCGCTGCAGCCGGTGGGCGAGAAGGAAGGCCTGGTCGATCAGTTCCTGGAGCTTGACGGGCTGGGGCGTGAGCGGTTCGTCGAGCATCTGGGCGTCCAGCACGCCGAGGGCCAGGTCCTCCTTGGAGGCGAAGTGGAAATACAGCGCCCCCTTGGTCAGTCCGGCGCGCACCAGGATCTCCCCGATGGTCGTCCGTTCGTAGCCCCGCTCGGCGAAAACGGCGGCGGCCGACTCCAGGATCAGCCGCCGGGTCCGAATTGCACGCGCTTGCTGCGCCAAAGCGCCTCCCGCTGTCTCGCTGTCTGTGCTCACCCTGTGACGTGAAGCATTGAAAAGAAAACCGCGCTCTACGTACCCTACGCCGGACGGATTTGCCGTTCGGGGTGCGCAGGGACTGCGAGGGGGAGCCATGGAACAACACCACCGTGGAGGAACGACACCCGTTCCGGGGGAGTTCGTCCACCGGGCGGACCCCGCCGACATCATTCCCACGGGCTGGGCACAGGTGGAGGAGAACCGTTACTCCGTCTCCGCTCGCTGGCCTGCTTCGCATCCCTTCTTCTCCCTGGTGGCAGGTGACCGGCACGACCCCGTGTTGGTGGCCGAGACGATACGTCAGGCCACCATGCTCGTCCTTCACGCCGAGCTCGGGGTACCCGTGGAGGATCAGTTCGTCATGTGGGAGCTGAACTACACCGCCGATCCCGGAGAACTCGCCGTCGACGGCCCCTCGTCGGAGATCGTCGCCGAGATCTCCTTCCCCGAGCTCGACAGGCGCGCGGGCAAGGTGCGCGGCCTGCGCACCAGCGTCCTCATGACCCGGGACGGCCGGCGGGTCGCCACCGGCGACAGCACGGCGCGCTGCACCCCGGGCCCGGCGTACCGCCGGATGCGGGGCGAGCGGATGGCCGCCCTCGGCCGCCCGGTCCCCCTGATCCCCGGAGTGGACCCGCACCTGGTCGGCCGCGAGGACCCCAAGGACGTCGTCCTGGGCCCCGGCGACCGCCCCGACCGCTGGCAGCTGCGGATCAACACCGCCCACCCCACCCTCTTCCGCCGCCCGAACGACCACGTCCCCGGGATGCTCCTCCTCGAAGCGGCCCGCCAGGCGGCGATGCTGGCGACCGGCAGCACCGCCTACCTCCCCGCCGCCATGGAGCTCTCCTTCTCCCGCTACGTGGAACTCGACAGCCCCTGCTGGATCGAGGCCGAGGTCCTGAGCGCCCCCGCCGACCCGGCGACCACCGTCCGGGTCACCGGCCACCAGGACGGAAGCCGCGTCTTCCTCTGCACCCTCACCTCCCCGTCCCGGGAGCCGGTCGCGGCCGGGCCCTGCCCCGCCGTCCGGTCGGCGGGCTGATCCGGACCATGGGCCCCCGCATCCTGATCACCGGCGCGTCCGGATTCATCGGCGGCCGGGTGGCGGCCGCCGCCGCGGCGACGGTGGAGGCCGGGCACGTACGCCTGCTCACCCGCGGCCCGCTCGACCCGCCGGCCGCCGGGCCGGAGGGGGCCCCGGCGGTCGAGACCGTCCTGGGCGACCTCCGGGACCCCGGCTCCCTGCGCCGGGCCTGCGAGGGGATCGACGTGCTGGTCCACTGCGCCTCCGCGATCGGCGGGGACGAGGAGACGGCCCGCGCCGTCAACGACGAGGGCACCCGGGCCCTGGTCGACGCGGCCGTACGCGCCGGGGCGACCAGGATCGTCGCCCTGGGCACGGCCTCCGTCCACGGCCGCGGCCCCTTCCGGGCCGCCGCCCCCGGCACCCTGCCGATCGCCCCGGTCTCGGCCACCAGCCGCACCCGCGCGGCGGGCGACCGGCACGTCACGGAGGCCGGCGGCACCGTCCTGCGCCCCCACCTCGTGTACGGGACCGGGGACCGGCGGATGCTGCCGGGCCTGGTCACGCTGCTCGGCGCCCTGCCCGGCCCGCTCGACGGCGGCACCTCGCGGCACTCCATGATCGACGCGGACAGCCTGGCGCGCGTCCTGCTCGGCGCGGCGCTCTCGCCCAGGACCCAGGCCGGCCCCCACCACGTGAACCACCCCGAACCGGTGCCGGTCGCGGACCTCCTCGCGGTGGGCGAGGCCCTGCTCGTCCACCGCGCCGGGCCGCGCCGGGGACCGGCGGTGACCGTCGCCGAGGCGCGCACCCTCCTCGCGGACCACCCCTTCGCCCTCCACCACCTCGACATGCTCGCCACCGACCACTGGTTCGCCGACGAACGCCCCTGGCGGGAGCCGGGCCGCGACCCGGGAGCGCCCTTCACCGAGGGGTTCGCGAGGCACGCGGAGTGGTACCGGAGCCTCCTCGGCCGTTCCTGAACGGGAAGCCCGCCCGGTCTCCCCGGGCGGGCCCGAGACCCCCTCGCGCACCCCTCCTCCGGGCGGTTCCCGGTCGATAAAGTGGGGGCACGATGACACGTTTCCGCGAGAGCGTCCGGTCCCTGCTGCGCGAGCAGGTGCTCGACGCGGCCTACCGCCTCGTCGCCGCCGAGGGGTGGAGCGGGCTGCGCATGACCTCCATCGCGCGGGCCGCCGGCATCAGCCGCCAGACCCTCTACAACGAGTTCGGCTCGAAGGAGGCCATCGGAAACGCCCTGGTCCAGCGCGAGCTGGAAGGCTTCCTGATCGGCATCGAGCGCGAACTCGACGCGCACCGCGGCGCGTTGGAGTCGGCTGCGGCGGCCGGAGTCGGCTACACGCTCCAGCAGACCGTGGACAACCCCCTCATCAAGAGCGTCCTGGTCGCGGCGCGGGGCGGCGAGGACGACCTCCTCGCCTACCTCACCACCCGTACGGAGCCGGTCTTCGGCACGGCGATGGCGATGCTCGACGCGTACGCGACCGAGGCCTGGCCCGACGTGGACGCCGAGTCGCGCGGCCTCGCCGTCGAGACGGTCGTGCGGCTCACCGTCAGCCACATCGTCCAGCCGGTGGCCCCTCCCGCGGAGACGGCGGCGCGCATCGCCAGGATCACGGCGAGGATCGCGTACCCGGGCGGCACCTGAGGCGCGCGCCGTCTCCGGGCCGGAAGTACGGAGCCGGGGCCGTACGCGCGACTCCCGAGCCGGACGTACGACGAGGTCCGGTGCCGAACACGGGGGATCTTCGGCACCGGACCTCTGTTGAATATTCTACGAGATGGTCCGGGGTGCTCGCGCACGCCCCCCCGGCCGACGGGCGAAGCGCGGCCCGACGGGGTACACCTCCCCTGAGACGCGGATGCGGCCGGACCCGGCCGGGACACCCCTCGCCCGCGTCCCCGACGCCGAGGAGGAGGCCGCCGTGGAAGGCAGGAGCAAGGGATTCGTGCATTCCTTCAACCGTCTCGGGGGATACGGGTTCGTCGTCCCCGTCGGCTCCGAGGACCAGGTCTGGTTCAGCGCGGAGGACATCGAGGACGAGAGCCGGACCGTCTCGGAGGGGCAGCAGGTCTCCTTCGTCCTGGTCCTCGGGGACGGCCGCTTCGAGGCCAAGGAGCTGCGCGTCTGACGGCCACCGCGCCCCGGGGCGCGCCCCCGGGGCGGTGGTACTGTGCCGAGGCCAGTCGCACCTTTGTACGCACCCGAACGGGTGGGTGCACGGGTCAGGGAATCCGGTGCGAGACCGGAACTGACGCGCAGCGGTGAGGGCGACGGGCGGAGCATCGGCCACTGGGCGGCGACGACGGCCCGGGAAGGCGCCCCGTCCGGCTGACCCCGAGTCCGAAGACCTGCTGGCGGCCCCGGCGGCACACGCGCGCCCGGGGAGCACCGTACGACAGGCTCCGCGCATGAGCCCTGGCCGCAGAGGAAGTCCCGTGCCGCTCGCACACCCCGTCCGCTCCGCCGTGCCGTTCCTCACCGGAGCCCTGCTCCTGACCGCGACGGGCTGCGGCGCGGGGACCACCCCCGCCCCCGACCGGCCCGCGGGCGGCGCCGCCGGGGAGGCGAAGACCGGGTACCCCGTCGTCCTCGACGACAACTGCGGACGGCCCGTCCGCGTCGAGCGCGCGCCCGAGCGGGCCGTCGCCCTCGACCAGGGCGCGGCGGAGATCATGCTCTCCCTCGGCCTCGCCGACCGCATGGTGGGCACCGGCACCTGGACGGATCCCGTCCTCAAGGGCCTGGAGAAGGAGAACGCCAAGGTCCCGCGCCTCGCCGACCGCTACCCCTCCTTCGAGAAGGTCCTCGACACCGAACCCGACTTCGCCGCCGCCTCCTTCACGTACACCCTCGGCAAGGGCGGCGTGGCGACCCGCGAGCGGTTCGAGGAGCTCGGCGTCCCCACGTACCTCTCGCCCACCGACTGCGTCGGCAAGGACAACGGCGGCGACGGCGACGGCGTCCGCGTCCGGCCGCTCACCATGGAGACGGTCCACGGCGAGATCCGCGACCTGGCCCGGATCTTCGGAGTCCCGGAGCGCGGCGAGAAGCTCGTCGCGGAGCTCAAGGCCCGGGTGACGAAGGCGACTTCGGGTGGAAGCTTCGAGAACGCCACGGTCCTCTACTGGTTCGCCAACTCCGAGGCGCCCTACATGGCGGGCTGCTGCGGCGCCCCCGGCATCGTCTCCCGCGAACTGGGTGCCAAGAACGTCTTCGACGACACCAAGGAGGAGTGGCCCCAGATCAACTGGGAGACCGTCGCCGACCGCGACCCCGACGTCCTCGTCATCGGTGACCTCACCCGCCGCTCGCAGTCGGCCGAGAGCGCCGCCAAGAAGATCGAGTTCCTGGAGTCCGACCCGGTCACCCGCAACATGACCGCGGTGAAGAACAAGCGGTACGTGCTGCTCAGCGGCCAGGCGCTCAACCCCACGGTCCGCACCGTCGAGGCCGTCGAGAAGGTGGCGGCGGCCCTCCGCTCGTACGGTCTCGCCAAGTGACGCCCACTGCCCCTCCGCCCACTGCCCCTCCGCCCACCGCCCCTCCGGCCGGGGCTTCGGTGCGGAAGGGAGCCGCGGTCCTGCTGGGGACGGCGGCCGGGCTCGCGCTCCTGGCCGCGTCGATCGCCGTGGCCATCACCATCGGCCCGGCCCGCATCGGCGTCGCCGACGTGTGGGCGACGGTCGCCGCCCACCTCGGCGGGGGCGTCCCGGAACTCTCCCCGATCCGGGACGGGATCGTGTGGGACCTGCGGCTTCCCCGCACCCTGCTCGCCGCCGTCTGCGGCGCCGGCCTCGCCCTCTGCGGCGCGGTGATGCAGTCGCTGCTGCGCAACCCGCTCGCCGACCCCTTCGTCCTGGGCGTCTCCTCCGGCGCCTCGACCGGCGCGGTCGCGGTCGTCGTCCTCGGTGTCGGCGGGGGAGTGCTCTCCGTCACCGGCGGGGCGTTCCTCGGGGCGGTCTGCTCCTTCGCGCTGGTGCTGCTGCTCAGCCACACCCTCGGCGGCTCCACGGACCGCGTGGTCCTCTCCGGGGTCGCCGCCATGCAGCTCTTCTCCGCCCTCACCTCCTTCGTGGTGATGACGGCCGCCGACGCGGAGACCACCCGGGGCGTCCTCTTCTGGCTGCTCGGCTCGCTCGCCGGGGCCGGCTGGACCGACGTGTGGGTCTGCCTCGGCGTCCTCGCGGCGGCCCTGACGACCTGCCTCGGGTACGCGCGGACCCTGGACGCGTTCGCCTTCGGCGAGGAGGCCGCCGCCTCCCTCGGCGTCGCCGTCGCCCGGACCCGGATCGTCCTCCTCTGCGCCACCGCGCTCCTGACGGCCGCCCTGGTCTCCGCCGCCGGGGCCATCGGCTTCGTCGGGCTCGTCCTGCCGCACGCCGCCCGCGCGCTCGTCGGCCCCGGGCACACCCGGCTGCTCCCGGTCACCGCCCTGGCCGGAGCCGTCTTCCTCGTCTGGGCCGACACCCTCGCCCGTACCGTCCTCGACCCCCAGGAGGTCCCGGTGGGCGTGGTCACCTCGCTGATCGGCGTACCGGCCTTCGTCCTGGTCCTCTACCGCACGAGGAGCACGCGATGACCCCCACCCGCGAGGACACGGGCCTGCGCGCCGACCGGGTCTCGCGCACCGCCGGCGGCACCCTCGTCCTGGACGGCGTCGGCATCGCCCCGGTCCCCGGCACCGTCACCGGCCTCCTCGGCCCCAACGGCTCCGGCAAGTCCACGCTCCTGCGCCTGCTCGCCGGCGTCCTCGCCCCCGACTCCGGGACCGTCACCCTCGACGGCGAGCCCCTTGCCGGGCTGGGCCGCAGGACCGTCGCCCGGCGCCTCGCCACGGTCGAGCAGCAGTCCGACACGCAGACCGACCTGACCGTCCTCGACGTCGTACGGCTCGGCCGCGTCCCGCACCGCAGGGCCTGGACCCCGCCCTCGGTGGCGGACGAGGCCGCCGTCCGCTCCGCCCTCGCCCGCACCGGCCTCGCCGACCGGGCCCGCCAGCCCTGGCGGACCCTCTCCGGCGGCGAGCGCCAGCGCGTCCAGATCGCCCGCGCCCTCGCCCAGGAGCCGCGCGAGCTCCTCCTGGACGAGCCCACCAACCACCTCGACGTCCAGCACCAGCTGGACCTCATGGAACTCGTCTCGGGCCTGCGCCTCACGGCCGTCGTCGCCCTGCACGACCTGAACCTCGCGGCGATGTACTGCGAGCGGTTGGTGGTCCTCTCCGGCGGACGCGTCGTGGCCGCCGGCACGCCGGACGAGGTGCTCACCGAGGAGCTGATCGCGGACGTCTACCGGGTCCGGGCCGCCGTGACGCACCCGGACCCCGGCGGCCGCCCCCACGTCCGCTTCCTGGGGACGGCCGGGCCGCCCTACTCCCCTTCGCCGGGCTCCGGCGCCAGCGCGTCCATGAAGGAGCTGACCGAGAACACCGCGCGCCCGGGACCGGCCGGACCGTAGCCGGGCGGGGCGGTCAGGTCGTTCTCCCGGAGCGTCTCCGTGTACGCCTCCAGGAGCCGCAGGTGGTACTCCAGCGGGGCGCCGTCCGGGTTCTCGCGGCCCAGCGGCGTCGTCGGCTCCGGGCACCAGGTGGTGAACCGGGGCGTGATCCCGCGCGACATGAAGAACCGCAGCCCCTCCCGCGTGGAGGCGATCGCCTCGTCCACGGTCAGGAAGCCCGAGGGGCGCGCCATCTCGACCCCGGCGACGAAGTTCGGGATGACGTTGCGCGGCCCGAAGACCTCCGCCGAGTCCAGGATGCGGCGGTGCCACTCGTCCCGGCCGATGTAGCGCTCCTTGCCGGGGCAGTACAGCTCGAACAGGCGCCGGTCCCACACCTCGTAGTTCGGGTGGTAGATCCGGATGCCGTAGTCGTGGAACCGCCGCACGTCCTCCTTGGGCAGGGCCTGCGCGACGACCTTGCCGATCCAGCGGCCCGGGAAGCGCTTCTCGATCGCCTGCGCGTACTGCCCGTAGAAGTCGGCCTCGTCCTTGCCGCCGACCTTCGAGGTGACGGCCCCGCCGGTCAGGGTGTACGCGGTCGAGGCGCGGGCCGTGTCGTGCCGGTCGATGATCTCCAGGGCCTCCAGGACCTCGTCCACCGGCTTCACCCCGGTGTACGGGCGGCCCGCCGCCTTGTGCTGGCGCCAGTTGTGGTTGATGTCGCAGTACTGGCACTCCTCCTTGGCGCCGAAGTACTGGCACACCCGGAAGACCGTCAGGTAGATCAGATAGCCCCACTGGATCGTCGGCGCCACCTCCATCACGGACTTGCCGTTCGACAGCGGGTGCCGGTAGTACTCCGGCATCGGCGGCAGGCCGACGTCCGCGATCCGCGCCCCGTCCAGGAACAGCGCGAGGGCCCCGTCGGCGTCCGGCGCGACCCGGTACGGCGAGGACGGGTTGACCCGCACCGACACCACCGTGCGGCGCAGCCCGTACGGGCCGCCGGTCAGCACGATCTCCTCCGGCGGGCGGTTCAGGGCCGCCTCCCCGAGCTCGGGCAGCGTCCGGTGGTCGAAGGAGAAGATGAAGTACGACTTCGGCTTCACCTCACCCCCTTCGTTGCCGGACAGGGCGGAGGGGTCGAAGGCGACCCCTCCGCGCAGCAGGTCCTCCTTGAGCACGGCCTCCCGGGGGATCCCCGGGAAGCGCTCCATGAGGGACTCCACGACGGACGTACGGGTGGGTGCGACGCTGGACACAGGCGGATCTCCGGAGGTGAGGGGCTTGGTCTGTTCTTCGTCTTCGGCGGTCTGCGGCTGAGTGGGACTAACCGACGAGGGCGTCGAGCCGTTCGATGATCCTGCGGAGTTCGCGGGCGCCGCGAGGCGACATCGCCCGGAGCACGCCGTCGAGCAGGGCACGGCCTTCGAGGGGGTCGCCGCAGCAGTACCAGTGCACGTTGCCGAACTCGTCGTCGTGCCAGAGCTCGCGCTCGGGGCGGTGGACGTGGTCCTTCCACATGCGCAGTGCCGCGCTGGTGTCTCCCGGCTGGAGGTAGTTTCGCGTGCGTTCGAGGCGAACGATTTCGGACAGCGCTCGCGGTGAGAGGCGGTCGACGGCCGGCCTCGAGCGCCGTGAGTGCTGTCGGCCCGGGATGCCGGCCCGGATGCGTCCTGGCCGTCTACGCGGCATGGACCTTTCGGTTGGTCATCATGCCGTACATGGTGCCACGAGCTCGGACGGCGCCTCGAACGGGTTCGCTCCTCCGGGTCTTCGCCGGACGTGGGGACCGCCTTCGTCCGGTCGTGTGCTCGGGCCGAGGAACACGCGCGACCGCGACGAAGGCGGTGGCGGCCGCCGTGCCTGCGGAGTCGTCGGCGCGGGTGGTCGCGGTCGTGGCTCCCGCCCGTGTGCGGTTTCACCGGCTTCCGGCGCCGGGGTCCGCGGCGGGAGCGGACGGGCGGGACGCCTCGCGCGAGCGGTTCCGGGCGGGCCGGCGGCACTGCGTCCGGCACATGTTCCTGTAGGAGAGCGCCGCCGCACGCGGCTACTGCGTGATCGAGTAGCCCCGCCGGACGAATGCGTAGTGCCCCCGGCGGCCCGTGCCCGGGTGTCCTGCCGCCCGCGTCCCCGGCGAACGGACGCCGCGCACCCCGGGACCGACGGGCCGGGACGCGGCGGGGCGGCTCACCCCCGTCGCCGTGGCTGCGCGGTACGGAACGGAGCGTCGCACCGCGCCCCCGCCGCCGGCAGCGGCCGAGGCGGTCGTGCCCGGGAGCGGGCGGGGCGGTCAGGCGCGGGGGACGAGGTCCAGTTCGGCCAGCGCGGCCGCGGCGTCGGCGGCGTGGTCGGGGGAGGGGCTCTTGGCCAGCGCCCGGTTCAGGTGGCGGCGGGCGGCCTCCCGGTCGCCGCGCATCCGGGCGGCCAGTCCCAGACCGATCTCCGCGCGCACCTCGCCCCGGCCGTAGGCCCGTTCGCCCGACACGGACAGCGCGCGTTCGTACAGCTCCGTCGCCTGCCGGGCACGGCCGGCCGCCAGGGCGGTCCTGCCGAGCCAGGTCAGGGTCTCGACGACCTCGGTCCACAGCCCGAGCTCCTCGGCGACCAACAGCCCCGCCCGGTGCAGCCGCTCGGCCCGGACCCGGTCCCCTTCGCGCTCGGCCGCCAGCGCCAGCGCCCGGGTGGCCCGCAACTGCCCCCAGCGGTCGCCCACCTCCTGGAACAGCGCGGCGCCCAGCTCCGCCCGGTCGTGGTCCCCGGCCGGGTCGTTGCCCGCCAGTTCCACCAGCGCCGCCGCCTCGCCCCAGCGGTCCCGGGCTGCCCGCGCGCCGGCCAGGCTCGCCCTCACCAACCGCAGCCCCTCGGACCGGAGGCCCTGCCCGAGCAGGCCGGTGCCGACGAACCACTGCAACCGGGCGCGCAGCACCGGGTCGCCGATCCCTGACGCCGGGTCCTCGTCCGCCGCGACGGCCGGCTCCGCGTCCACCGAGGAGGTGCGCAGCTCGATGCCGGTCAGCCAGGCCCGCGCCGCCGGCCGAGCCCCCGCGTCGGCCCCGTCGTCGACGGCCAGTGCCGTCTGGAGCGACCTGCGGGCCTCGGTGAGCCGTCCCCGAAGGAACCAGTACCAGCTCAGCGCGTTCACCAGCCGCACCGCGCACCCCGGGGCACCGCCGGCCGCGGCGAACTCCAGGGCGCGTCGCAGGTTCACGGTCTCCGCGTCCAGCCGCTCCAGGCAGCGGCGCTGCTCCGGGCCTCGCAGCAGCTCGCTCTCCCGCTCCGCCGCCTCGGTGTGCCGGCGCACGAAGCGAGCCCGGACGGCGGCCTCCTCCCCGGCCTCCGCCAGGCGCTCGCCGCAGTACGCGGCCACCGACTCCAGCAGGCGGAACCGATCTCCCTCCCGCACCACCAGCGAGCGGTCCACCAGCCGGGACAACAGGTCCGGCACCCGCTCCGGGCCGAGGTCCGCACCGGCGCAGACCGCCTCGGCGAACCGAAGGGTGCAGCCGTCCGCGTGCACGGCCAGCCGCCGCAGCACGGTCCGCTCGTCCGGGGAGAGCAGCTGCCAGCTCCAGTCGAGCATGCTGCGCAGCGTCTGCTGGCGCGCAGGGAGGCCCCGCACCCGGGCCGCCGGCGGGGTGAGCCGGTCCTCCAGGCAGGCGGCGAGCTCGTCAGGGCTCAGGGTCCGCAGCCGAGGCGCCATCAGTTCCAGCGCGAGCGGAATGCCGTCCAGGCGACGGCAGATGGCGGCCACCGCCGCCGCGTTGCCCGCGTCGAGGGCGAAGCCGGGCGCCGCCGCGGCCGCCCGCTCCACGAACAGCTCGACGGCGCCGGACCGGGCCACCGCCTCCGCGTCGGCACGCTCCGGCAGTGCCAGCGGCGGCACCGGGTGCACCAGCTCGCCGGGGACGTCGAGGGCCTGCTGGCTGGTGACGAGCAGGTGCCCGGCGGGGACCGCCGACAGCAGGGCCCCGGCGAGCACGGCCACCGGCTCGACCAGGTGCTCGCAGTTGTCCAGCAGGACCAGCAGCTCCTTGCCGGCAACCGCCCGGCACAGCCAGCCCACCAGGTCGTCCAGGTCCGGCTCGGTCGCCGCGGTGTCGCACAGGCCCAGGGTCGTGATGACCCGCTCGGCGACGTCGTCGTGGTCCGCCGCGGCGCTCAGACCGGCCAGTTCCACCAGCCACACGCCGTCGGCGAACCGCTCGGACAGGTCGCGCGCCGCGGCGATCGCCAGCCGCGTCTTGCCCACGCCGCCCAGACCGGTGAGCGTGACCAGACGGGTCCTGGTGCCCGGGCTCAGCAGGGCGCGCACCCGCTCGACCGCCGAACGCCGGCCGATCAGCGGCGTCAGCGGCGTGGGGAGGTTGGTGCGACGGGACGGCGCCGCTGCGACCGGCGCGGCCAGCTCCGGTTCCTGACGCAGCATCGCCTCGTGCAGGGCGGAGACCTCCGGCCCGGGCGACACCCCCAGCTCCTCGACCAGCCGACGCCGCAGCTCCTGGAAACCGTGGAGCGCCTCGCCCTGCCGCCCGGCCCGGTACAGCGCGCGCATGTGAGCCATCCGCAGCCGTTCGCGCAGCGGGTGCCGGGCCACCAGTTCGCCCAGCTCCGCCGCCAGCGCAGGGTGCTCGCCCAGCACCAGCCGCACCTCGGCCTGGTCCTCGACGACGCTCAGGCGCAGCTCCTCCAGCCGGGCGACCTCGGCGCGGACGAACAGCGACTCGGCGACGTCGGCGTAGGCCGGGCCCCGCCACAGCGCGAGCGCCTCGGCGAACAGGCCCGCCCGTGCCGAGGGCTCGCGGCGCCCGCGGGCCCGCTCGACCAGCTCCTGGAAGCGGGCCGCGTCCAGCGCGCCGTCGGGCATCACGAGCCGGTAGCCGGCGGGCTCCCGGACCACCCGCTCCCTGCCCAGCACCCGGCGGAGCTGGGAGACCTTGGTCTGCAGGGTGTTGGCCGAGCCGCCGGGCGGATTGCCCGCCCACAGGTCGTCGATCAGGCGGTCGGCCGGCACCGGCCCCCCGCCGTGCACCAACAGGTCCGCCAGCAGGGCGCGCACCTTGGCCTCGGGAACCTTGACCGGCCGCCCCTCGGCGTCCCAGACGGCCAGCGGGCCGAGCACCCCGTAACGCATGCCCGCAGTGTATCTCCGGGCGACCCTCAGGAAATCGTGCGTGACCGTCTGCATCGTGGCCCCGAACGTTCTCGGACGGAGACCATGGGGAGTTCCATGAGCACAACAACCGCAGGCGGGGCCGGGGCCCGGGAATGGGGAGGACTGGCGGTCCTGTCGTTGCCCACCGTGCTGCTGGGCCTGGACGTCACCGTGCTGTACCTCGCCCTTCCCTCCCTGGCGGAGGACCTGCGCCCGAGCGGCACCGAAGAGCTGTGGATCATGGACGCCTACGGCTTCCTGATCGCCGGCTTCCTGATCACCATGGGCACCCTGGGCGACCGCATCGGCCGGCGCAGGCTGCTGCTGCTGGGGGCGGCCGCCTTCGGAGTCGTCTCCGTGCTGGCCGCCTACTCCACCAGCGCCGAGATGCTCATCGCCGCCCGCGCGGCCCTCGGGATCGCCGGCGCCACCCTCATGCCGTCCACCCTGGCGCTGATCAGCAACATGTTCTCCGACGAGCGCCAGCGCTCGCTGGCCATCGGCGTCTGGGCCACGAGCTTCGCGCTCGGCATGGCACTCGGCCCGGTGGTCGGCGGCGCGATGCTCGACCACTTCTGGTGGGGTTCGGCGTTCCTCCTCGCGGTCCCGGTCGCCGTCGTGCTGCTGGTGGCCGCGCCCCTGCTGATCCCCGAGTACCGGGCGCCGCACAGCGGCCGCTTCGACCTGCTCAGCGTCGTGCTGTCGTTGGTCGCGATCCTGCCGGTGATCTACGCGGTGAAGCAGTTCGCCAAGGACGGCCTGGACCTCGCCACTGTCGCCGCCACGGTGGTCGGCGTGGTGTTCGCGGTGGTGTTCGTCAAGCGCCAGGGCAAGCTGGCGAGCCCGCTGCTGGACATGCGCCTGTTCACCGACCGGACCTTCAGCGCCGCGCTGAGCGTCCTGCTGGTCGGCCTGGTGGGCGTCGGCGGCTCCATGCTGCTGATCACCCAGCAGCTCCAGCTCGTCGAGGGGCTGCCGCCTGTCGAGGCGGGGCTGTGGATGGGCCCGCCCGCGATGCTGATGTTCCTCGCGGCGATCGGAGCTCCGCTGGTGTCGCGCCGGGTGCCGCCGGGGATCGTGGTGGCCGCCACGCTGACGCTGTCCACGGTGGGGTACGTGCTGCTCACCCAGGTCGACGCCGGGGACGGCGTGGCCCTGATGGTGATCGGCTTCGGCCTCGTCTACCTCGGACTGGGGGCGATCGCCGCCCTGGGCACGGACCTGGTGGTCGGGGCCGCGCCGCCGGAGAAGGCCGGCTCGGCCTCGGCCATGTCGGAGACCGTCCAGGAGCTGGGCCTCGCCCTGGGCGTGGCGATCCTGGGCAGCCTGGCCACCGCCGTCTACCGCAACCGCATCGACGGCGAGATCCCCGCCGGTACGCCCTCGGACGTCGCCGAGCCCGCCGGCGACAGCCTGGCCGGCGCGGCGTCGTCGGCCCAGCGGATGCCCGAGGGGTGGTTCGAGGCGGCCAAGGAGGCGGCCACCTCCGGTCTGAACACCGCCATGCTGGTCGCCGCGGTGTGCACGCTGGTGCTGGCGCTGCTCTCCGCCGTCGTCCTGCGGCACGTCGGGGTCATCGGCGGCCAGGAGCCGGACGCCGGGGAGAGCGTCCCGGCGGAACGTGCCGGGTCACAGGTGTGAGCGTGCCGGAGCCACGCACCCCCCCCGCCCGGCGCCGGGCGACCGGTGCCGGTGCGGGGCGGCCCGGGTCACCCGGCGTCCTCCGCCACCACGTCCCGGGCCAGCCGGACGAAGGAGCGCAGCGCCGGATGCTGGTTGTTGGACGCCCAGACCAGGTACACCGGCACCGGGGGCGCGTCCCGGAGGGGGAGGTACGTGATCTCGGAGTGCGGGTGCATCCACGCGGTGGAGGCCGGCGTCACCCCGAGGCCGACGCCTGCGGCGATGTACGTCTGCCAGTCGTCGAGGGTGTCGACCTCCACCGCGACGACGGGCCGCCTGCCGTCCTGCCAGAGGCGGAGACTGGTGGTGCCGGAGAAGGAGTTGATCACCAGGGCGTGGTCGGCCAGGTCCGCCAGCCGGACCTCGCCCACTGCGGTGAGCGGGTTGTCCGTCGCCACCGCCACCACTCGGGGCTCCATGACGAGCAGCTCCTCGTGCAGGTTCCGGCCCCGGGCGTGGGTGCGCATGATCGCCACGTCCGACAGCCCGCTGGTGAGCCCGCCGGCGGGGTCGTCCACCCGCCGCAGACGCACCTCGACGTCCGGGTGGACCTCCTGCCATCGGCGCAGGATCTCGCTGGTGTACACACCGACCGCCGACCAGGCGTGTCCGACGCGCAGGGCGCGCACCCTCTGCAGGTCCGAGCGCATGGCGTCGTCGAAGGCGGTGACGGCCGCGTCGGCCTTGGCGCAGAAGGTCTTGCCGGCCCGCAGGTCGGCGCGGGCGGTGCGCAGCTCGCCGGTCTGCGGGAAGGACCCGATGGTGGTGGTCGGGAGCAGCGGCAGGCCCAGGTGGGCGCGCTGGGCGGAGGCCCGCTCGGGGTACGGCTGCGAGCGGCGGGAGTCGGCCTCCGTCACGGCGGCGGTCCGGGCGCGCACCCGCGGGTTCCGGGTGAGGGGGGAGGTCGCGCGGGAGGCGACGGCGGCGAACCCGTCCAGGTTGGCCGCGGCCGGGCCGGTGAAGTCGAGCGCCAGGCCCTCGACCGGCGCCTTGGCCAGGACGGGCAGGGCGTCCCCGAGGCGGTCGAAGTACGAGGCGACGAGGAGCTTGGGCCGGTCGGTGAGCGCGCCGAGGTCGCGATAGGCACGGGCGGCGGCGTTCAGGTCGGCCGGGGTGCGGTCCTGGACGAGCGCGGGCTCGTCCAGCTGCACCCACGCGGCGCCGGCCGCCCGCAGGTCCGCGAGGACCTCCGCGTACACCGGCAGGAGCCGGTCGAGCAGGGGCAGCGGGTCGAAGTCGGCGGCCACGCCCGGCGCGGGCTTGGCGAGCAGCAGGTAGGTGACGGGTCCGACGAGGACCGGACGGGCCGCCGGCCCCAGAGCCAGGGCCAGGGCCTCCTTGAGCTCCGCGACCTGCTTGGAGGAGTCGGCCGAGAAGACCGTGTCCGGGCCCAGCTCCGGCACCAGGTAGTGGTAGTTGGTGTCGAACCACTTCGTCATCTCCAGCGGGGCGACGTCCTGCGTGCCGCGCGCCATCGCGAAGTAGCCGTCCAGGGCGTCCGCGGCGACCGCCTCCCGGTGCCGCGCGGGAATCGCGCCCACCATGACGCTGGTGTCCAGGACGTGGTCGTACTACGAGAAGTCGCCGGTCGGCACCTCGTGGACGCCGGCTCCGGCGAGCCGCCGCCAGTTCGCGCGGCGCAGTTCGGCGGCGGTGGACCGGAGGGAGTCGGCGGTGACGCGGCCCTTCCAGTAGCCCTCGATCGCCTTTTTCAGCTCCCGGTCACGGCCCTGGCGGGGGTAGCCGTACACGGTGGCCCGTGCTGCCGCGGCTGCGGACTTCGTGGTCACGGAGATCTCCTTCGCGAGATGAATCCCTGAGATCCCGGAGACGGGACGGGGGTGCGAAGGGGCGACGGACCGGACGGTCGCGAGCACGCGCGGCGGGGCGCGGTCGTCCGCCTGGTATGTGCGCCGACCCGCCCTCGAGGTCACCGGGATGTCCGCGCGCGGAATCGTCCGCGTGCGGGCAGCGGGCAGGTCTTCGGACTCGCGGGCGCGTCGTGTCGTGCACGACTCCTACTGGCCGTCGCTTCCCAGACCCTTCCCGGGTCCAGTGCGTATGGCGGCGGTCGTTCCCGCTCACCGCTGCGGGGCAGCCCCGGATTCCCACCGGATTCCCACCGGGTTCCCTCTTACGACGCGTCCCGCCTGGCGGACGGGGCGAACCAGCTGCCCGGCCAGACTGTGGGGTCGATCGCCGGACGGGAGGAGTGCGTCTCGCCATGCGGACGCGGAGGTGAGACGGGCGGTTGCCGCCCGCGGAGCATCGCGACCGCGCGACCGCAGGGCCGCACGACGCCGGGGCCGCGCGACCGCAGGGCCGCACGACGGCGGGGCCGGGGACGGCACCACCCGTCCCCGGCCCCTCGCCGTACCGCCGCCGGGTCCTCTCTCGGGACCCTCCACCGGGCCCCTCCCCGGCGGCGGGTGCCGGCCCCCTCAGGCCGGCCGCCCGGACGTCTCCGCCCGGTCGTACACGTGGAACCCCCGGCCGGTCTTCCGGCCGAGCAGCCCCGCCTCCACCATCCGCAGGAGCAGCGGGGGAGGGGCGTACAGGGGCTCCTTGAACTCCTCGTACAGCGAGTCCGCGATGGACGCGACCGTGTCGAGTCCGATCAGGTCCGCGAGCCGCAGCGGCCCCATCGGGTGGGCGCAGCCCAGTTCCATGCCCCGGTCGACGTCCGTGGCGGAGGCGAACCCCGACTCCGTCATCCGGATCGCGGACAGCAGGTACGGGACGAGCAGGGCGTTGACGACGAAGCCGGCCCGGTCGCGGGAGCTGATGGCGGTCTTGCCCAGGGTCTCCGTCGCGAAGGACGTCACCGCGGCCGTCGTCGCCGCCGAGGTGTGGAGGGTCGTGACGATCTCCACGAGCGGCAGCACGGGCACCGGGTTGAAGAAGTGCAGCCCCACGACCCGGTCGGCGCGCTCGGTGGCCATGCCGAGCCGCATGACCGGGAGCGAGGAGGTGTTGGTGGCGAGGACCGCCGCCGGGTCGGTGACGATCTTGTCGAGCGCGGCGAACACCCGGGACTTGACGGCGGGATCCTCGACCACCGCCTCGACCACGAGCTGCCGGTCCGCGAGGTCGGACATTTCGGCGGTGGCCGTGATCCGGTCGAGCGCCGCCTCGGCGGAGGGGCGGTCCAGCTTGCCGCGCCGGACGGCCCGTTCGAGGGAGACGGCGACCCGCTCGCGGGCGGCCCGCGCCGCCGCGCGGTCGGCCTCGCAGATCACGGTGGGGAGCCCGGCCCGCGCGCAGACCTCCGCGATGCCCGCGCCCATCTGCCCGCCGCCCACGACGCCGACGCGCCGGATGCCGCCGCCCGGACCGGGACTCGTACCGGCCTCCGTGCCGCCGCCCGGACCGGCGCCCGCGCCGCTCACACCGTCACGTCCGCGGTCGCGACGGTACGGACGAGGTGGCGGGAGTACGCCTCCGGGGTGAAGAAGAGCGGCAGTTCGGCGGTGAGCGCGGTGCTCTCGAAGAGCTCCCGCACCTCGTTCAGGGCCGCCCACGGGAACTCGGCGCCGAGCGCGTCCAGTTCCCGTTCCAGGAGCTCCAGGACCGTGTCGCGCTCGACGGTCCGGTGCCGGAGCCACTGCCAGATCTGGACGCGGGCGATCTCGGCGGCCGCGGCGTCCTCCACCAGGCCGTCCAGGACGACGGCGCCCCGGCCCCGGATCCAGGCGTCGTAGTAGCGGAGCACCACGGCGATGTTGGTGCGGACGCCCTCCTCGGTCGGCGGTCCGCCGACCCGCCGCACCGCGAGCAGCTCCCCGGGCGTCACCCGCACGTCCTCGCGGCTCCGGTCGAGCTGGTGCGGACGGTCCCCGAGGACCCCGTCGAAGACCTCGCGGCAGACCGGCACGAGCCCCGGATGGGCCACCCACGAGCCGTCGAAGCCGTCCTCCGCCTCCCGCTCCTTGTCCAGGCGGACCGCGGCGAGCACGGCCTCCTTCGCCGCCGCGTCCTCGGCCGGCACCTGGGCGGCCATGCCGCCGATCGCGTGGGCGCCGCGCCGGTGGCAGGTGCGCACGAGCAGTTCGGTGTACGCCCGCATGAACGGGGCCGTCATCGTCACCTTCGTCCGGTCGGGCAGCAGGAAGTCGGAGCGGTGGCCGAAGGTCTTGATCAGGCTGAACAGGTAGTCCCAGCGGCCCGCGTTGAGGCCCGCGCTGTGCTCCCGCAGCTCGTACAGGATCTCCTCCATCTCGAACGCCGCCGTGATCGTCTCGATGAGGACGGTGGCGCGGACGGTGCCCCGGGGGATGTCCAGGAGCTCCTGGGCGAGCAGGAACACGTCGTTCCACAGGCGCGCCTCGTACCGGTTCTCCAGCTTGGGGAGGTAGAAGTACGGGCCGTACCCGGCGTCGGTCTGCCGCCGCGCGCAGTGGAAGAAGTACAGGCCGAAGTCCACGAGCGCGGCCGGCACCGGGCCGCCGTCGAGCTCCAGGTGCTCCTCGTCCAGATGCCAGCCGCGCGGCCGGACCACGATCGTCGGCAGCCGGCCCTCGCGCAGCCGGTACTCCTGGCCTCCCCCGGTGGTGAAGTCGAGGCGCCGCTCGATCGCGTCGAGCAGGACGAGCTGGCCACCGATCACGTTCTCCCAGGTGGGCGCGGTGGCGTCCTCGAAGTCCGCCATCCACACACTGGCACCGGAGTTGAGCGCGTCGACCGCCGCCCGCCGCTCCGGCGGACCGGTGATCTCCACCCGGCGGTCGGTCAGGCCGGGGGCGGGCGGGGCGACCCGCCAGTCCGGGTCGGCGCGCACGGCGGAGGTGGTGAGCGGGAAGTCGAGCGGCGAGCCGGTGGCGAGCCGGATGGCCTGCCGGCGCCGCTCCTTGAGGAGCCACCGGCGGCGCTCGCCGAAGGCGGTGGCGAGACGGCCGACGAAGTCCAGGGCGTCGGGGGTGAGGATCTCGTCGTGGCGGTCGCCCGGGGCCGCGAGCACGCGGACCTGGCGGGTCGGGACGGCGCTGGTGGTCATCGGTGTCTCCTGAGGGGGAGCGGGTGGTGCGGGGGAGGGCGGGGGCGCGGGTCGTACGGGGAGGGGGTGCGGGGACGGGTGACGTGGACACCCGCCCCCGCGGTTCGAGGGGCCTCGGAGGGCCTAGTGGAACTGCTCCTCCTCCGTGGACCCGGCGAGCGCGGTCGTGGAGGAGGCGGGGTTGACGGCGGTGGAGACCAGGTCGAAGTAGCCGGTGCCGACCTCGCGCTGGTGCTTGACGGCGGTGAAGCCGTGCTCCTGCGCGGCGAACTCGCGCTCCTGGAGGTCGACGTACGCGGTCATGCCGTGCTCCGCGTAGCCGCGGGCCAGGTCGAACATGCCGTGGTTGAGCGAGTGGAAGCCGGCCAGGGTGATGAACTGGAACTTGTAGCCCATGGCGCCCAGTTCGCGCTGGAACTTGGCGATCTGGTCGTCGTCCAGGGCCGCCTTCCAGTTGAAGGACGGCGAGCAGTTGTACGCCAGCATCTGGTCGGGGTGCTCCGCGTGGATCGCCTCGGCGAACTCGCGGGCCTGCGCCAGGTCCGGGGTGCCGGTCTCGACCCAGATGAGGTCGGCGTACGGGGCGTAGGCCAGGCCGCGGGCGATGACCGGCGCCATGCCGTTGCGCACCCGGTAGAAGCCCTCCGCCGTGCGCTCGCCGGTGGTGAACTCGGCGTCCCGCTCGTCGACATCGCTGGTGAGCAGGTTCGCGGCGAGGGCGTCGGTGCGGGCGATGACCAGGGTCGGGGTGCCGGCGATGTCGGCGGCGAGCCGGGCCGCGTTGAGGGTGCGGACGTGCTGCGAGGTGGGCACGAGCACCTTGCCGCCGAGGTGGCCGCACTTCTTCTCGGAGGCCAGCTGGTCCTCGTAGTGGATGCCCGCCGCACCGGCCGCGATCATCGCCTTGGTCAGCTCGAAGGCGTTCAGCGGACCGCCGAAGCCGGCCTCGGCATCGGCGACGATCGGCGCGAGCCAGTCGGTCGTGTCGGTGCCGCCCTCGGCGGTGGCGATCTGGTCGGCGCGCAGCAGCGCGTTGTTGATCCGGCGGACCACCTGCGGCACCGAGTTGACCGGGTAGAGGCTCTGGTCGGGGTAGGTGTGGCCGGCCTGGTTGGCGTCGGCGGCGACCTGCCAGCCGGACAGGTAGATGGCCTGGAGCCCGGCCCGGACCTGCTGCACGGCCTGGCCGCCGGTGAGGGCGCCGAGCGCGTGGACGTAGTCGAGCTCGTGCAGCTGACGCCACAGGCGCTCCGCGCCGCGCCGGGCGAGGGTGTGCTCCTCGCGGACGCTGCCCGAGAGGCGGACGACGTCCTCGGCGGTGTAGGTGCGCTCGACGCCCTTCCAGCGGGGGTCCGTGGCCCACTGCCGCGCCAGCTCTTCGGCCGCCTGGTTTCCTGCCTGCGCCATGATGGTCTCTCCCGGGGAGTGTCGAACTTTGCGAAGGTCGGCGAAGACTCGCGAAGCTCCGTATGAGGTGACGAACGGCCCGCCGTGCCCCGGGCGGAGACGACCGGGTCCTACGACGTCAGGGCATGAGCCGTGCCCCGAACTCCGCCTCCTGCCGGGTCACCGGCGGGCCGTGGTCCGACTTTCGCAGTGGCACTCCGTGCCATCAACCATGGCCGCATGCCAACTTCTGCGAATCTTTCACCCCGGGTTTGCCAAGTTTGCGAAGCCCCGAAAGGGCCCGGGGTGACCTAGGGTGTGACCCACGTACGACCCGAAGGGAACGGCCGTGAGCAAGATCTACGCGGGGGCGCGGCTGCGGCGGCTGCGCGAGGAGCGCCGGCTGAGCCAGGCGGACCTGGCCAGGGTGCTCAGGATCTCGCCCAGCTACCTGAACCAGATGGAGCACGACACCCGGCCCCTGACGGTCCCCGTCCTGCTGCGGGTCGCCGAGTCCTTCGGCGTCGACCCCGACTTCTTCTCCGAGCGGGACACCGGCCGGCTCCTGGCCGACCTGCGCGAGACCCTGGCCGACGAACTCGACCGCTCCGCGCTCTCCGCCGCCGACCTCGCGGAGCTCGCCTCCCGCCTCCCGCACGTGGCCGCCGTCCTCCTCGACCTCGGCCGCGGCCGCCAGGCCCTCACCGAGCGCCTCGCCGCCCTGAGCGGCGACCGCGGCGACGCCCTCGCCCCGGACGCGGCGCGCGCCCGCACGCCGCACGAGGAGATCCGCGAGTTCTTCTACCGGCGCCGCAACTACCTCCACGACGCCGACCTCGCCGCCGAGGGGCTCGCGGAGGAGATCGGCGTCCGCCCCGGCGAGGTGCGCCGGGCCCTCGCCGCCCGGCTCGACGAGCGCCACGGCGTCCGGATCGCCGCCGACGCCGAGGCCGACCGGCAGCTCCACCGCTACGACCCGGCCGCCCGCATCCTGCACCTCTCGCCCCGGCTGCGCCCCGGCCAGCAGGCCTTCCGCATGGCCACCCAGCTCGCCCTGCTCGAACAGGACGCCCTGCTCTCCGGGTACGCCTCCGAGGACTACGAGGAGGGCTCCCGCACCTGGTCCCTGGCCCGCATCGGCGTCGCCAACTACCTGGCCGCCGCGCTCGTCCTGCCGTACCGCGCCTTCCACACCGCCGCGGAGGAGACGCGCTACGACATCGAGCGGCTCACCGACCGCTTCGGACTCGGCTACGAGACGGTCTGCCACCGCCTCAGCACCCTCCAGCGCCCCCGTCTGCGCGGGGTGCCGTTCTCCTTCGTCCGGGTCGACCGGGCCGGGAACATGTCCAAGCGGCAGTCCGCCACCGGCTTCCACTTCTCCCGCGCCGGCGGCACCTGCCCCCTCTGGAACGTGTACGAGGCGTTCGCCGCCCCCGGCCGCATCCACGTCCAGGTGGCGGCCATGCCCGACGGGCAGCGCTACCTGTGGACCGCCCGCACGGTGACCCGCCACCGGGGCGGCTGGGGCGAACCCGGCAAGACCTTCGCCATCGGCCTCGGCTGCGAACTGCGCCACGCCTCCCGGCTCGTCTACTCCGACGGCCTCGACCTCGGCAACAGGGCCGCCGCCACCCCCATCGGCATGGGCTGCCGGGTCTGCGAACGCCTCGACTGCCCCCAGCGGGCGGTGCCCCCGCTCGGCCGCGCCCTCGCCGTCGACGAGCACACCAGCACGTTCGTCCCGTACGCGGTGGAGGAGCAGGGGAGGGGCTGAGGGAGGGGCCGCCCGGGCCGGGCCCGATACTGTCCGGACGATCTCGGAACGGTGGGGGGCGCGGTGGACTGGACGACGCTGCTCGGCGGGGTGGCCGCCGGACTGCTGATCTCCGTCGTGACCGCGCCGGCCGGGGTCTCGGGGGCGGTGTTCCTGCTCCCGGTCCAACTGAGCGTCTTCGCCGTGCCGAACCCCTCCGTCACGCCGACGAACCTGCTGTTCAACGTGGTCGCGGGCCCCGGCGCCCTGTGGCGCCACGCCAGGACCGGCGCCCTGCGCGGCCCCCTCACCCGCCTCCTGGTGGCGGGCACCCTCCCCGGGGTGGTGGCCGGCGCCGTCGTCCGCGTCTTCGCCCTCCCCGGCCCCACCGTCTTCCGCGCCCTCATCGCCGCGCTGCTGCTGCCCCTGGGCGTGTGGCTGTGCGTCCGCACCCTGCGCCCCGCCCGGAAGCGGACCGGCGCCGAGCCCTCGCCCCGCGCGGTCACCGGACTCGCCCTGGCCGTCGGGGTGGTGGGCGGGATCTACGGCATCGGCGGCGGCTCCCTCCTCGGCCCGGTCCTGGCGGGCCGGGGCGTCCCCGTCTCCCGCGTGGCCCCGGCCGCGCTCGCCGCCACCTTCGCGACCTCCGTCGTCGGCGCCGCCACCTTCGCCCTGCTCTCCCTCACCACCACCGAGGCCGCCGCCCCGGACTGGGCCCTGGGCCTCGCCTGCGGCTTCGGCGGCCTGATCGGCGGCTACCTCGGCGCCCGCCTCCAACCCCACCTCCCAGAAACCGCCCTCCGCCTCCTCCTCGGCACCCTCGCCACGGTCCTGGGGGCGCTGTACGCGGCCCAGGCACTGTTCTGACCGGAGGAACGAACGGCGGCGCGCGCATCGGACCGGAAGGCGCGGGTGGCAGAGGCCGCCTCCACCGCGTTCCGGGAGGAACCGTGCATGGCCGAGACCGCCGCCCACCACGGGCTGTTCCGCGACACCGCCCTGCACGTGGACGACACCGCCGGGCCGGGCCGGCCGGTCGTCCTGATCCACGGCCGGCCGCTGTCGGGCGAGTCGTGGAAGTACCGGGTGCCGGCCCTCGCCGAGGCCGGGTAGCGCGTGGTCACCTACGACCGCAGGGGGTTCGGCGGGACGCGTTCTACCGCCCGGACCCGCGACGCGCTGCCCCGCAGCCGGGTCCACCTGGTCCCGGGCGGCCCGCACGGCGTGAACGCCGGCCACGCGGCGGAGTGGGACCGGGTGCTCCTCGACTTCTGAGTCCTGAGTCCCGCGGAGCCGTACGGAAGGCCTACGGCAGCGCCCCCGCCCGCCGCGCCGCCACCACCGCCTCCATCCGCGTGTGCGCCCCCAGCTTCCGCATCGCCGAGCGCAGGTAGCCCTTCACCGTCTCCGGGCGCAGCCCGAGCCGTACGGCCGCCGTCGCGTTCGTCGCGCCCGAGGCGACCGCCGCCAGGACGTCCGTCTCGCGCGGGGTCAGGGCCACCCCGGGGAGGGCGGCGGGGGCGCCGGAGGCCGTCTCCAGGCGGCCGCAGACCGCCAGGAGCCGTTCCCGCAGCTCCGGGTCCGTAACCTTCGGCGCCAGCTCGCGCAGCTCGCCGTACGCCTGCCGGACCTCCTCCCAGGAGGGGCCCGGCGGGGGCGGGGCCAGGAGTTCCCGGACCTCGTCCCGTACCGCCAGCGCCTGCTCCAGGTCGCGGGCCGCCGCCACCGCCGCGTCGAAGACCCGCTCGCCGACCGGCAGCGCGTCGCGCAGCGCCCCGTACAGCACGCCCCGCACCTTCCGGCGCACGACGACCGGCACCGCGATCACCGACCGCAGCCCCTCCGCCGACACCGGACCGTCGTACTCGTGGGTGATGTGCCGCGCCGACGGGTAGTCCGTCACCGCGCACGGCCGTCCCAGCGCCAGGCACTTCCCGCCCAGGCCGGAGCCCGCCGAGATCGCGAGCCCGCGCAGGGCCGGTGTCACCGCGCCGTTCAGCTCGCCGATCCGCAGCACCCGGGTCTCGTGCGTCAGCCCCCCGAAGACCACCGGGAGCCCGGTGGCGCGGCGCAGCCTCAGCAGCGCCCCGCGCAGCTCCACCGACGATTCGACGTGCTCGCGCACCGCGTTCTCCTTCGTGGCCGCCGGCCCCGCCGCGCCGGCCCTCGCCGTCCGCGGGTTCACCCCCGAACGGGGGTGGTGAGACCTGGGTCACCGATTACACGATGTCCTGGACCGGTCCCGCAACGAGGAGGACACATGACGGCAACCAGTGCGACCGAGGAGTTCCGGGCCGCCCGGGACTTCCTCCTGGAGCACCGGGAGGACTACGCGGCGGCCTACGAGGGCTTCGCGTGGCCCCGGCCCGAGCGGTTCAACTGGGCGCTCGAATGGTTCGACGTCGTCGCGGAGGGCAACGACCGCACCGCCCTGCACATCGTGGAGGAGGACGGCTCCGGGACGAAGGTGTCCTTCGCGGAGATGTCCGCCCGCTCGAACCGGGTCGCGAACCGGCTGCGGTCCCTGGGCGTCCGCGCCGGGGACCGGATCGTGGTCATGCTGGGCAACCAGGTCGAGCTGTGGGAGACCGTCCTCGCCGCGATGAAGCTGCGGGCCGTCGTCATCCCCGCCACCCCGCTCCTCGGCCCCGCCGACCTGCGCGACCGCGTCGACCGGGGCCGCGCCCGCCACGTCCTCGTGCGCGCCGAGGACACCGCCAAGTTCGACGACGTCCCCGGCGACTACACCCGGATCGCGGTCGGCGGCGACGGGACGGGGGAGTGGCGGGAGTACGAGCTCGCCGCCCGCGAGTCCGACGCCTTCGAGCCGGACGGCGACACGCGCGCCGACGACACCCTGATGCTGTACTTCACCTCGGGCACGACCGCCCGCCCCAAACTGGTCGAGCACACCCACACCTCGTACCCGGTCGGGCACCTCGCCACCATGTACTGGATCGGGCTCAAGCCCGGCGACGTGCACCTCAACATCTCCTCGCCCGGCTGGGCCAAGCACGCCTGGTCCAACCTCTTCGCCCCGTGGAACGCCGAGGCGACCGTCTTCGTCCACAACTACACGCGCTTCGACCCGGCCCGCCTCATGGACGAGATGGAGCGGAACGGGGTCACCAGCTTCTGCGCCCCGCCGACCGTCTGGCGGATGCTGATCCAGGCCGACCTGGGGCAGCTCAAGACCCCGCCGCGCGAGGTCGTCGCCGCCGGCGAACCGCTCAACCCCGAGGTCATCGAGGCCGTCCGGCGCGCCTGGGGCATCACCGTCCGCGACGGCTTCGGGCAGACCGAGACCGCCGTCCAGGTCTCCAACAGCCCCGGCCAGCGCCTCAAGGAGGGCTCCATGGGCCGCCCGAGCCCCGGCTACCGGGTGACCCTGGTCGATCCGGTGAGCGGCCGCCCGGACGTCGACGAGGGCGAGATCTGCCTCGACCTGTCCGCCCGCCCGGTGGGTCTGATGGCCGGCTACCACGGCGACCCGGAGCGCACGGCGGAGGCGATGGCCGGCGGCCACTACCGCACCGGCGACATCGGCGCGCGGGACGCGGACGGCTACATCACCTACATCGGCCGGTCCGACGACGTCTTCAAGGCCTCCGACTACAAGATCAGCCCGTTCGAGCTGGAGAGCGCGCTCCTGGAGCACGAGGCCGTCGCCGAGACCGCCGTCGTCCCCGCTCCCGACCCGCTGCGGCTCGCCGTCCCCAAGGCGTACGTGGTCCTCGCGGCGGGCTGGGAGCCGGGCCCGGAGACCGCGAAGGCCCTCTTCGCGCACTCGCGCGCGGTCCTCGCCCCGTACAAGCGGATCCGGCGCATCGAGTTCGCCGACCTGCCCAAGACCGTCTCCGGCAAGATCCGCCGGGTGGAGCTGCGCCGCCTCACCGCCGAGGGCGGCGGCACCGAGTACGCGGAAGGGGACCTCGCATGAGCACGCCGGAACTCTCGTACGCGCACGGCACCTCCACCACCCCGCTGCTCGGGGACACCATCGGAGCCAACTTGGACCGGGCCGTCGCCGCCTGGCCCGACCGCGAGGCGCTGGTCGACGTCCCCACCGGGCGCCGCTGGACGTACGCGGAGTTCGGCGCGGACGTCGACCGGCTCGCCGGGGCGCTGCTCGGCAGCGGCGTCCGCAAGGGCGACCGGGTCGGCGTCTGGGCCGTGAACTGCGCGGAATGGGTCCTCGTCCAGTACGCCACCGCCCGCGTCGGCGCCGTCATGGTCACCATCAACCCGGCCTACCGCGCCCACGAGTTGGCGTACGTGCTCAACCAGTCGGGCGTCTCCCTGCTCTTCGCCTCCCTCGCCCACAGGACGAGCGACTACCGGGCGATGGTCGAGCAAGTGCGGGGAGAGTGCCCGGGGTTGCGCGAGACGGTGTACTTCGGGGACGCGAGCTGGGACGCGTTTCTCACCCGGACGCCCGGGGAGTCGCGCCCGGAGCCGCTCTCCTGCGACGAGCCCGTCAACATCCAGTACACCTCGGGGACCACGGGCTTCCCGAAGGGGGCCACGCTCTCCCACCACAACATCCTCAACAACGGTTACTTCGTCGGGGAGATGATCGGCTACAGCGAGCAGGACAGAATCTGCATTCCCGTCCCGTTCTACCACTGTTTCGGCATGGTCATGGGCAACCTCGCGGCCACCTCGCACGGTGCCTGCATGGTGATCCCCGCCCCCTCCTTCGACCCGGCCGCCACCCTCCGGGCGGTCCAGGAGGAGCGCTGCACCTCGCTGTACGGGGTGCCGACGATGTTCATCGCGGAGCTGAACCTCCCCGACTTCGCGACGTACGACCTGTCCACCCTCCGCACCGGCATCATGGCGGGCTCGCCGTGTCCGGTGGAGGTGATGAAGCGGGTGGTCGCCGAGATGAACATGGCGGAGGTGTCGATCTGCTACGGCATGACCGAGACCTCGCCCGTCTCCACCCAGACCCGCCGCGACGACGACCTGGAGCGCCGCACCGGCACCGTCGGCCGGGTCCTGCCGCACGTCGAGGTGAAGGTCGTGGACCCGGCGAGCGGGCTGACCGTGGAGCGCGGCGCGGCGGGCGAACTGTGCACCCGGGGCTACGGCGTGATGCTCGGCTACTGGGACGAGCCGGAGAAGACCGCCGAGGCGATCGACCCCGGCCGCTGGATGCACACCGGCGACCTGGCGGTGATGCGCGAGGACGGCTACGTGCAGATCGTCGGCCGCATCAAGGACATGATCATCCGGGGCGGTGAGAACGTCTACCCGCGCGAGATCGAGGAGTTCCTGCACGGCCACCCCAAGGTCGCGGACGTCCAGGTGGTCGGGGTCCCCGACGAGCGCTACGGCGAGGAGATCCTGGCCTGCGTGATCCCCCGCGACCCGGCCGACCCGCCCACCCCGGAGGAGATCACCGCCTTCTGCCGCGACCGCCTCGCCCACTACAAGATCCCGCGCCGGGTGGAGATCCTCGCGGAGTTCCCGATGACGGTGAGCGGGAAGGTGCGGAAGGTGGAGCTGCGGGAGCGGTACGCCGGGAACTAGGGCCTGTCCGACCCTGATCCGCCGGACAGGCCCTGGCGGGTGCCGGTGAGGTCCCTGCGCATGCAGACGCGGGGCCAGGCCGCCAGGCCGTGGGCCGCCTCCGCGTGGACGATCGCGCGCAGGCCCTCCGTGAGGGCCGGGTCGGAGTCGGTGAGGGGGCGGAAGCCGAGCCGGGCGTAGTACGGGGCGTTCCAGGGCACCTCGGCGAAGGTCGTCAGGGTCAGCGCCGTCAGGCCCTCCTCCCCGGCGGTCACCGCCAGGTGCTCGATCAGGGCCCGCCCGACGCCCCGGCGGGCGGCGTCCGGGTGCACCGACACCTGCTCGATGTGGGCGGCGCCGTCGACCGGGTCGATGAGCAGGTACGCCACCGGACGGTCGGCGGCGTCCGCCGCGACCCGGGCCCGGCCCGCCCGGCGGTACGCCTCCAGGGTCTCCAGGGACGGCGGGTCGTCGTCGGCGATCGCCGCCATGCCGAGGGAGCGGAAGGGTTCGCCCGCCGCCCGCTCGATGTCCTGGAGCAGCGGGAGGTCGGCCGCGACGGCCGCTCTGATGCGCATACGGCAGTATGACGCGGGGCGGGTGCGGGACGGTCCTCAGGGGCGGGTGGTGCCGCCCGGCGGCGGCCGGTTCCGGTCCGCGTCCCCGGGCCGGTCGAGCAGCCCGCCGTCCCGCGAGAAGCGGGGCAGGAACAGGGCGAGCGCCGGATCCCCGTACAGCGCCACGTACAGCTGGACCAGGCGCCCGTCCGTCACCTCCCGCCGGTGGGCCGGCAGCGGGTACCGCTCGCGCAGCCCGGCGAGCAGCCGCCGCGCCGCACCGGTCGTGACGGGCAGCCGCAGCAGCACCGCCACCGCCCCGAGGGCCGGTGGCAGGCCGACCGCCAGCACCGCCGGCAGGTCCGCGCGGAACGCCCCCGTCGCGACCGCCCCGACGAGGACGGTCAACAGCACGCAGCCGAGCAGGGCCCGCACCACCCACAGCTGCGCGACCGGCCGCAGCAGCCCGGCCCCGCGCAGCTCGCCGCTGAGCGCGTCCACGGCCCGCCGCGCCTCGGGGCGCTGCGTGAGGTCCCCCAGGGCGAGGGCCCGGCGGAGCGCCCCGTGCACCCCGAGCTGCACGGGGTCACGGGTCCGGCCCGGCCCGCCGTTGGCCCGAATCGTATGTTTGCGGCCCGCCGCGACCGCCCCGCGCTGGTGCAGTGCCACGAGCGCCACGATGACGGCGGCCCGCCGCCCGCCGCGCAGCAGCGCGAGCGCCTGCGGCGTCGGCACGGCGTCCGCGCCCGGTGGACCGCTCTCCCGGCTGCACGTTCGCGCCAGCACGGCGGCGAGCAGCAGCTCGGCCCACGCCGCTCCGATGAACCACCACATCCCCGTCGGCATGACGCCCACCCCCCAAGGGAGTTGTGCCCGGCGGAGCGTGTTCCTCACGCGTGAATGGCCGATTTCGGATGCCGAGGTGTTGTGGGGGGAGGCCGGGGGCGCGCTCCGCGGAGCCCGGGCGCCGGGTGCGGGCGCGGAGGAGCGCGGGCGCGGGGTCAGGCGCCTCCCGCGGCCAGGTCGTCGGCGGCGTGGTTGACCGGCTGCGGGGTGCCGGTCAGGTCGAGGACGAAGAGCGGCAGGCCGACCTCGGCGGCGCGCGTACGGGCCTCCGGGGTGTAGCCGGCGAGCGAGAAGAACACGCTCGTGGCCGAGGCGCCCAGTCCGTTGAGCCAGAGGCACTCGACCGCCCGCAGTCCGGTGGGGCGGGTGCTCGGGTCCACCTGGGCGACGAGTCCCGGCGCCCGCAGGTCCACCCCGGAGGCGGGCCGCTCCTCGGGCTGGACGACGTCCCGGAAGCCGAGCCAGCGCAGGTACGAGGCCGCGGCGGCCACCGCGTCCCGCCCGGTCCGGATCGTCACGGGCCGGAAGGCGCCCCGCGCCGGGGCCGGGCGCGGAGCCGTGGGCGGCGGCGGGACGTGGGCGGGGTGGCGCTCGGCGAACGGGCGGTACGGCCTCCGGGGCGGCGGGGTGCCGGGGGTGCGCGGGGCGGCGGGACCGGGGGCGGGGACGCCGGGGCCGGTCCGGTCGGGGCTTTCGCGGCCCGCGCCGGCGTCCGTACGGCCCGGGGCGTCCGTACGCCCCGGGTCGTCCTTATGGCCGGTACGGGTGCCGGGACCGGCACCGGCCTCCGAACCGCCCGCGGTGTTCCCGCCACCGGAGCCGCCGGAGCCACCGGGGCCGCCGGAGCCACCGGGGCCACCGGGGCCGCCCAGGCCGCTCGGGTCGTCGGAAGCGCCCCCGCCGCCCCCGGAGGGCACCGCGTCCGCCGCCCGGACCGGCACCCGCAGGACCGCGCCGCACTGGCAGCCGAGCTCCGGGTGCGGCCAGTCGTCCTCGCGGCCGCAGGCGCCGCAGCGGACGGTGACCCACTCGTCCGTCCAGTTCCGGTGCGTGATCGGCTCCGCCACCGCGCCCGCCGCCACCGGCGGCGCCACGGGGCTCCCGCACGCACAGGGGAAGGCGGGCGCCGCGTACGCCTGCGTGCTCAGGCATTCCGGGCAGCGCACCGGTACCGGATCTCCCACGGTCCAACCCCCTGTCGTCCGCTCCCATCGTCCACCCATCCACCGCCCCGGGGGAGGGTGTTCGGCCACTTCGGACACCCGGAACCGCCCCCGAACCGTTCCGGCACGCGGACCTCCCTTGACGGTTCTTCGCCACCCCACCTACATTGCTTCCACATAGCAGAACAGCTTTTCCGTATTACGGAAACGGGTGGTGAACCTCCGAGACGAGAGGGAAGTCCGCCCGGTTCCGCCCGGCCGAAGCAGGAGCACTCCCATGCCTCGTATGACCGCCGCCGCAGCGGCCGTTGAGATCCTCAAGCGCGAAGGCGTCACCCAGGCGTTCGGCGTCCCCGGCGCGGCGATCAACCCCTTCTACCGCGAGCTCAAGAACGTGGGCGGCGTCGGCCACACGCTCGCCCGCCACGTCGAGGGCGCGTCCCACATGGCCGAGGGCTACACCCGCGCCAAGGCCGGCAACATCGGCGTCTGCATCGGTACGTCCGGCCCCGCCGGCACCGACATGATCACCGGCCTGTACTCGGCGATCGCCGACTCGATCCCGATCCTCTGCATCACCGGCCAGGCCCCGGTCTCGAAGCTCCACAAGGAGGACTTCCAGGCCGTCGACATCGCCAGCATCGCCAAGCCGGTCACCAAGGCCGCCACCACCGTCCTGGAGGCCGCGCAGGTCCCCGGCGTCTTCCAGCAGGCCTTCCACCTCATGCGCTCCGGCCGTCCCGGCCCGGTCCTCATCGATCTGCCGATCGACGTCCAGCTGACCGAGATCGAGTTCGACCCGGAGACGTACGAGCCGCTGCCGGTCTACAAGCCGCGCGCCACCCGCGCCCAGGCCGAGAAGGCGCTGTCCTTCCTCCTGGAGTCCGAGCGCCCGCTGATCGTCGCCGGCGGCGGCATCATCAACGCCGACGCCTCCGACCTGCTCGTCGAGTTCGCCGAGCTGACCGGCGTCCCGATCATCTCCACCCTCATGGGCTGGGGCACCATCCCGGACGACCACGAGCTGGCCGCCGGCATGGTCGGCGTCCAGACCGCGCACCGCTACGGCAACGCGACCTTCCTGGAGTCCGACTTCGTCCTCGGCATCGGCAACCGCTGGGCCAACCGCCACACGGGTTACAACCTGGACGCGTACACCAAGGGCCGGAAGTTCGTCCACGTCGACATCGAGCCCACCCAGCTCGGCAAGATCTTCGCCCCGGACTACGGCGTCGCCTCCGACGCCAAGGCCGCCCTGGAGCTCTTCCTGGAGATCGCGAAGGAGTGGAAGGCCGCCGGCCGCCTGCCCGACTTCACCGCCTGGGCCGCCTCCGCGCAGGAGCGCAAGGCCACCCTCCAGCGCCGCACGCACTTCGAGAACATCCCGATGAAGCCGCAGCGCGTCTACGAGGAGATGAACAAGGCCTTCGGCCCGGAGACCCGGTACGTCACCACCATCGGACTCTCCCAGATCGCCGCCGCGCAGTTCCTGCACGTCTACAAGCCGCGCCACTGGATCAACTGCGGCCAGGCCGGTCCGCTCGGCTGGACCATCCCGGCCGCCATCGGCGCCGCCACCGCCGACCCGGAGACCCCGGTCGTCGCGCTCTCCGGCGACTACGACTTCCAGTTCATGATCGAGGAGCTGGCGGTCGCCGCCCAGCACAAGGTCCCCTACGTCCACGTCCTCGTGAACAACGCCTACCTGGGCCTCATCCGGCAGGCGCAGGGCGGCCTCGGCATCAACTTCGAGGTCAACCTGGAGTTCGAGAACATCAACACCCCGGAGATCGGCGTCTACGGCGTCGACCACGTCAAGGTCGCCGAGGGCCTGGGCGTCAAGGCCATCCGCGTCGAGGACCCGGACAAGCTGGGCGAGGCCCTGGAGCAGGCCAAGAAGCTGGCCGTCGAGCACCGGGTGCCGGTCGTCGTCGAGGCGATCCTGGAGCGCATCACCAACATCGCGATGAGCAAGACGGTCGACATGAGCGACGTCACCGAGTTCGAGGAGCTGGCCACCGAGCCCGGCCACGCCCCGACCGCGATCAAGGCCCTCCAGGTCTGACCCCGGAGCCGTGACACGGCCCCCGTCCCGCCGAGCACCGGGACGGGGGCCGTTTCACGTCCCGGTGCCCTGCGCCCGTACGAGCACCGCGCCCGCCTCCGTCCACTCGTACAGGACCGACCGGCCGGCCCGTCCCCGCCGGACGAGGCCCGCCTCCCGCAGCACCTTCAGGTGCCGGCCCACCGAGCCGAGGCCCTGCCCGGTCAGGGCCACCAGTTGGCTGGTGGACTTCGGCGTCCCCAGGCGCACGAGCACCCCCGCCCGCCCCGGTCCGAGCAGCGCGCCCAGGGCCCGCGGCACGACCGGGCCCGAGGCGTCCGCCAGGACGCCCGCGCAGGGGTAGACCACCGCGAACCGCTCCGTGCCCTCCCAGGACACCCAGCCCGTCGCCGGGGTCACCGGCACGAAGAGCAGCCGGCCGCCGTCGACCGAACGCGGCGGGTACGGGCGGGCGTTGACCTGGAGCCGACCGTCGCCGAGCCAGCGCATCCGGCCCGGCGACAGCTCGTCCAGGGCCGCCGCCCAGCCGGCCCGGCCCAACCGCGCGGTCCGCGCCGTCACGTCGGCTTCGAGGATCCTCCGCCGCCGCGGCCACTCCGGGAGCACGGTCTCCTCCCACACCCACGTCAGGACCTCCGCCATCCGCCCGGGCAGGTCCCGCGCCGAGCGCAGCGGCTCCGGCACGGGGCCGCCGAGGGCGACGGCGAGCTGCGGCACCGCCCCGGCCGGGTCGGCGGCGCGGACGGCCTCCACCTCCTCCCCGAAGGGGCGCTCGCCCTCGCCGAGCGGTGGCGGCGTCAGGAAGTCCGCGTTCCAGGTGGGGCCGATCGCGGCCCGTACGAGCAGGGCGTCGAGCGGCTCGGCCGCCAGACGCGCCCGGTAGGCGGGCAGCGAAGAGGCCAGCCAGGCCCGTTCGCCCGGATGGGTCGCGGCGGCCGCGTGCAGGGTCTTGAGCGCGGCGATCGTCTCGGCCAGCGGCGAGACCACGAAGCGGCCGCCCGCGAGCGAGTCGGTCCCGATCCGCCACCAGCCCATCCCGCCGCCCCCCGAGCTCCTCGGTTTCGCCTCCGCGCGAAACGATAACGGTGGGCGCCAAGCGCCCCCGAGACTCCCCGCATGTCCCGTTACCACGCCCGCCACGGCACCCGTCGGGAAGCCCGTCACGACACCCGCCGGGAAGCCCGTCACGACACCTGCCGGGACGCCCGTCACCGCACCCGCCAGGGCCCCCGCTACCGCTCCCTCTTCCGTACCCCCGAATTCGCCCCGCTCTTCCTCACCGGCTCCGCCCACACCGCCGCGCAGACGGTGGCCGGGCTCGGGCTCGCCACCCTCGTCTTCCGCGCCACCGGTTCGCCGCTCCTCTCGGCCCTGGCCCTCTTCGGGCCCTCGCTCGCCCAGCTCCTCGGCGCGACCACGCTGCTCTCCGCCGCCGACCGGCTGCCGCCGCGCGCCGCGCTCTCCGGGATCGCCCTCTTCTTCGCCGTGGGCACGGCCGTCCTGGCGGTCCCCGCCCTCCCCACCTGGGCGGTCTTCGCGGTCCTCCTCGCCGAGGGGCTCGCGGCCTCGCTGGGCGGCGGGGTGCGGTACGGCCTCCTGAACGAGATCCTGCCGCGCGAGGCGTACCTCCTCGGCCGCTCGGTGACGAACATGTCCACCGGCGTCTGCCAGATCGGCGGTTTCGCGGCCGGCGGGCTCCTCGTCGCCCTGCTCTCGCCGCGCGGCGCGGTCCTCGCCGGCGCCGGGCTCTACCTCGCCGCCGCCCTCCTCGCCCGGCTCGGCCTCGCGGCGCGCCCTCCGCGGGCGGAGGGACGCCCCTCGATCGCCGCGACCCGGCGCGCCAACGCCCTGCTCCTGTCCCTGCCCGCCCGCCGCCGCTGCTACCTCGCGCTCTGGGTGCCCAACGGGCTGATCGTGGGCTGCGAGTCGCTGTTCGTGCCGTACGCCCCCGAGCGCGCCGGACTCCTCTTCGTCTGCGGCGCGTTCGGAATGCTGGTCGGGGACACCGCCGTCGGCCGCTTCCTGCCGGAGCGGCTGCGCGCCCGGCTCCGCTTCCCGCTCCAGGCGCTGCTCGCGGCCCCGTTCCTGCTCTTCGCCCTCGACCCCGGGCTTCCGCTCGCGCTCGCCGCCGTGACCGTGTCGGCAGTGGGGTACGGGGCGAGCCTGCTGCACCAGGAGCGGTTGACGGCCCTGGTGCCGGAGGAGCTGGGCGGTCACGCCCTGGGCCTGCACTCCTCGGGGATGCTGGCGTTCCAGGGGGTGAGCGCGGCCCTGGCCGGCACCCTGGCCCAGTACGCCTCGCCGCGGACCGGGATGGTGCTCCTCGCCGTCGCCTCGCTCGCCGTGACGTTCCTCCTGGCGCGGGCCGACCGGCGGGAAACGAAGAAGAGCGCGGAACCAGGGACCGTAAACCTGGTTCCGCGCTCTCCCGTCTGATGTCCGCCCGACGGTGCGAGGCTGGCGCGACAGGACGTTCGCGCCGCCGGGCGGAGTCTCGGGATTCCCCGTACGGGGGAGGCGTTGGGACCGCGGCGGTGCCGACGGGCGGAGCGGCCGTCCCCTCCTTCAGGTCAGGAAGGGGGCCGTCGCCCTTACCACCGCACTGGCTCGGCGCCGCCGCGGTCCTCACGCTGTCCGGTCCACCGGCCACCCCTCATTCGGGCCGGTGTTCCGGACCGCGTACGGCGCTGACCTCCCGTCAAGTGCCGTACGCAGTCTGGGTTCCGCCGTGGATCAGTCGCGCAGGGCGGCGACCGCCTCGGCGACGCGCCTGCCGTACTCCGGGTCGGCGGCGGCGAAGTGCGCGACGTTCTTCTCGACGACGTCCTCGCGGGACACCTGGGAGAGGCTGCCGGCGATGTTGGCGACCAGACGGCCCTTCTCGTCCTCGGACATCAGGCGGTAGAGCTCGCCGGCCTGGAAGAAGTCGTCGTCCTTGACGTGCGCGGGCGTCTCGTGGGTGCCGGTCCAGCCGTGGATCGCGAGCGGCGCGGAGAGCGCGGCGTCGGTCTGGGCCGGGCCCTGGTACGAGTTGGGCTCGTAGTTCTTGTCGTGGCGCGAGCCGTTGCGGGTGGCCATGAAGCCGTCCCGGCCGTAGTTCTGCGCCGTGGTCGCCCTGGGGGCGTTGACCGGCAGCAGGGTGTGGTTCACGCCGAGGCGGTAGCGGTGGGCGTCCGCGTAGGCGAAGAGACGGCCCTGGAGCATCTTGTCCGGCGAGGGGCCGATGCCCGGGACGAAGTTGTTCGGGGAGAACGCGGCCTGCTCGACCTCGGCGAAGACGTTGTCCGGGTTGCGGTCGAGGACCAGGCGGCCCACCCGCTGGAGCGGGTAGTCGGCGTGCGGCCACACCTTGGTGAGGTCGAACGGGTTGAAGCGGTAGTCCGCGGCCTCGGCCGCCGGCATGATCTGGACGTAGAGGGTCCAGGAGGGGTTGACGCCCCGCTCGATCGCCTGGAGCAGGTCGGTCTGGTGCGAGTTGGCGTCCTTGCCGACCAGTTCGGCGGCCTGCTCGGCGGAGAGGCTGCGGATGCCCTGGTTCGTCTTGAAGTGGTACTTGACGAAGAAGGCCTCGCCCGCCTCGTTGGTCCACTGGTAGGTGTGCGAGCCGAAGCCGTGCATGTGGCGGTACGAGGCGGGGATGCCGCGGTCGCCGAAGAGCCAGGTGATCTGGTGGGTGGACTCGGGGGAGTGCGCCCAGAAGTCCCAGACGTTGTCCGGCTCCTGCTTGCCCGTGAACGGGTCGCGCTTCTGCGAGTGGATGAAGTCGGGGAACTTGATCGGGTCCTTGATGAAGAACACCGGGGTGTTGTTGCCGACGAGGTCGTAGTTGCCCTCCTCGGTGTAGAACTTCAGCGCGAAGCCGCGGGGGTCGCGCACCGCGTCCGCGCCGCCGAGCGAGTCGGCCACGGTGGAGAAGCGGATGAAGGTCTCGGTCCGCTTGCCGACCTCGGAGAGGAAGGCGGCCTTCGTGAAGCCGGTGACGTCGTCGGTGACCTCGAAGTACCCGTACGCGCCGGAGCCGCGGGCGTGCACCACGCGCTCCGGGATCCGCTCACGGTTGAAGCGCGCGAGCTTCTCCAGCAGGTGCTGGTCCTGGAGGAGGAGGGGGCCACCGACGCCGGCGGTGGCGGAGTTCTGGTTGTCGGCGACGGGGGCGCCGGACTCGGTCGTAAGCACGCGCTGCGACATCGTGACCTTCCGTACGGGAGCTGCACTGTGTGACGGTGCCAGGAGCGTAGGTACGCCCTCCGAAAAACGTCAACAGTTTGTTGAAAATGAAGTGTGGTGTTCCGGTCGGCGGCGGCGCCTGGGCGCGACAGGACAGTTGTCAGCGCCGCCGCCGACCGGAAATCGGGGGCCCCGGGGAAGCGGGGGCGGGGTCAGACCTGCTGGCCGGAGAGGCGCTCGACGGCGCGCAGCAGGGCCGAGTGGTCCAGGCCGCCGTCGCCCTGCGCGCGCAGGGAGGCGACGAGCTGGGCGACGACCGCGCCGACCGGAAGGGCGGCACCCACGTTGCGGGCGGCGTCGGTGACGATGCCCATGTCCTTGTGGTGCAGGTCGATGCGGAAGCCCGGCTTGAAGTCCCGGTTCAGGAAGTTGTCCTTCTTGCGGGTCAGCACGGTCGAGCCGGCCAGACCGCCGTTGAGGACGTCGAGGGCCGCCTGGAGGTCCACGCCCGACTTCTCCAGGAAGACCACGGCCTCGGCGCAGGCCTGGATGTTGACCGCCACGATGAGCTGGTTGGCGGCCTTCACCGTCTGGCCGGAGCCGTGCGGGCCGCACAGCACGATCGTCTTGCCGAGGGCCTCCAGGATCGGCAGGGCCTCGTCGAAGTCGGCCTGCTCGCCGCCGACCATGATCGAGAGCACGGCCTCGATGGCGCCGGCCTCGCCGCCGGAGACCGGGGCGTCGATGACGCGGATGCCCTTCTCGGCGGCGTTCTTGGCGAGGTCGACCGAGGTCTGCGGGGTGATCGACGACATGTCGATGACCAGCGCGCCCTGCTTCGCGTTCTCCAGGATGCCCTCGGGGCCGTAGGAGATCGCCTCGACCTGCGGGGAGGCGGGCACCATCGTGATGACCACGTCGGCGTCCTTGACGGCCTCGGCGATCGAGCCCGCGGCGGTGCCGCCGGCCTTGGCGAGGCGGTCCAGCTTGTCCTGCTCCAGGGTGAAGCCGGTGACCTGGTAGCCGGCCTTGAGGAGGTTCTCGGACATGGGGGAGCCCATGATGCCGAGGCCGATCCACGCGATCTTGGGAAGGTTGCTCATGGTGAGGGTGCCTCTCGGAAAACTCTGGTGGTACGGGGGAGGGGGCGCGGGTCGGCCGGTCAGCGGGCCGCGCGGGCCTCGGCCGGGAGCCACGCGAAGGACGCGGCGGCGTCGGCGGCCTTGTACTCCAGGCCGACCCAGCCGTCGTAACCGGCCTTCTTCAGCTCGTCGAGGAGCTGCTCCAGGGGCAGGTCGCCGGTGCCCGGCGCGCCGCGGCCCGGGTTGTCCGCGATCTGCACGTGACCGGTCTTGTCCGCGTACTGCGCGATGACCGCGCTCACGTCCTCGCCGTTCATCGACAGGTGGTAGACGTCGAGCAGGAACTTGGCGTTGCCGAGTCCGGTGGCCGCGTTGACCTTGTCGACGACCTCGATCGCGGCGGGGGCGCTCACCAGCGGGTAGAGCGGCGACTCCGGCTTGTTGAGGGTCTCGACCAGGAGGATCGCGCCGACGCGGTCGGCGGCCCGGGCGGCCAGGACCAGGTTCTCCAGGGCGAGGGAGTCCTGGATCTGCGGGTCCACGCCCTCGACGCGGTTGCCGTAGAGCGCGTTGAGCGCCTTGCAGCCGACCGAGGCGGCGAAGTCGGCGGCCACGTCGATGTTGGCGCGGAAGCGGTCCGACTCCTCACCCGGTACGGAGAGGGCCCCGCGGTCCGGGCCGGGGAGCTGCCCGGCATAGAAGTTCAGTCCCACCAGCTGGGTGCCGGCGTCCTCGAGGGCCTTCTTGAGGGCGTCGAGCTCGCTCTGCTCGGGGGTGGCGGTGTCGATCCAGGGCCACCACAGCTCGACCGCGGTGAAGCCCGCCGCGGCGGCGGCCGCGGGGCGCTCCAGGAGCGGGAGTTCCGTGAAGAGGATCGACAGGTTCACATCGAAGCGCTGATCGGTGTATCCCATGAGGGGTAGGCGCTCCTTCCGTATAGCGGAAGTAAGTTTCTGTCTGTCGGAATGTTGCAAGCAGGTCGCCGGGCTTGTCAAGGGGTCCCCGCAGGTCCGGGGCTCCCGCGGGGCCCGGGAGGGGCCGTAGCGTGGGGTCATGGTGCGTTTGAGAGTGGAGTTCACGACCGAGCCGTTCGACCTCGACGAGGCGCCGGCGCACGCGGTCGTGGCCCGTGAGGTCATCCAGTCGGCCGACCTGGACGCGGTCGACGTCGGTCCCTTCGGCAACACGGCGGAGGGCGGCGCCGACGCGGTCCTCACCGCCGTCGACGCGCTGCTCCGCGAGTCGCTCGCGGCCGGCGCCACGCGCGTCTCGCTCCAGGTCAACGTGATCGGGGGGGACGGGAAGTGAACGAACACCCCCTGATCGCCGCGGTGAAGCCCCTGGTCGACGCCATGGGCGCCGAGCTGCTGGGGCCCGAGCTGGCCGAGCCCGACGACGTCGTCCTGTCCTGGGAGGGGGAGGACGTGCTCGCCGTGCGCCTCCCGCAGCTCTCGGAGTCCCTGGACCACATCCTGGCCGCGATGGAGCGGCAGCACGGGACGCCGCTCGCGGAGCTCGACCGCAAGTCCAAGCAGGAGATCGTCCGGCTCCTGGAGGCGCGCGGGGCCTTCTCCGTGCGCCACGGGGTGGAGACGGTGGCGGGCGCGCTCGGCGTCAGCCGCTTCACCGTGTACAACTACCTCAACCGCGAGACCGCCCTGAACAGGGAAAAGGCCGTCAAGGCCGACTAGTTGATCATGTGTGTCCACAAGCCGTCGTCCGCATGTCGGGACGACGGCTTTTGTGTCACCGACTTTTCAACAAAGTGTTGACGTTGTGTTGCGGAGGGCGTTAGCTATCCGCAGCCCGTCCGACGCACAGCGAAAAACAGCCACGGAGGCTTCCCGTGACTTCAGGTACGACACCGGGCCTGGCCCGGTTCAACACCTCGGCGGACAGCGAGGCCCTCGCCGCGCTCCACGAGGTGTGCTCCAGCTCGGCGTGGGGGAGCAAGATCCTCGCCCAGCGCCCGTACGCCACCGCCGAAGCCCTCTTCCTCGCCAGCGACGCCGCCATGGCCGAGCTGACCGCCGAGGACCTGGCCGAGGCGATGGCCGGGCACCCGCCGATCGGTCGTCCGAAGGCCGGGGACCCGACCTCCTCCCGCGAGCAGAGCGGGATGGCCGGCGCCTCCGAGGAGCTCAAGGCCGAGATGCTCGAACTCAACCTGGCCTACCAGGACAAGTTCGGTCATGTCTTCCTCATCTGCGCCACCGGCAGGAGCGGCGAGCAGATGCGCGACGCGGTCCGCGAGCGGATCGGCAACTCGCCCGAGACGGAGCGCGAGATCGTCCGCACCGAACTGGGCAAGATCAACCGCATCCGGCTGACCCGCCTCGCCGAAGGCGCGTAGGCCCCGCGAAGGGCCCGCGAGCCCCGCAGAGGACTCGTAGCAAAAGAGGAAGGGAGCTCCGCAATGAGCACCGACACCACGGCCTCGGTGTCCACGCACATCCTGGACACCAGCATCGGCCGCCCCGCCGAGGGCGTCGCCATCGCCCTCGCGGCCCGCGCCGGCTCCGACGCGGAGTGGACCGCGCTCGGCGGTTCCGCCACCGACGCGGACGGACGCTGCAAGGACCTGCCGGCCCTGCCGGAGGGCACCACCCACGTACGCCTCGACTTCGAGACCGAGGCGTACTTCTCGACCCAGCACAGTGCGAAGAAGCAAGCCGAGGCGCAGCAGGACGCCCCCCGCGTAAGGGACAGCGGTGCGTTCTTCCCGGAGGTGGCGATCACCTTCGCCGTCACCCCGGGCGAGCACTACCACGTACCGCTGCTGCTCAACCCGTTCGGCTACTCCGTATACCGAGGGAGCTAGCAGACATGCCCACGATTCTCGGCCAGAACCAGTACGGCAAAGCAGAGAACCGCGTCGTCAAGATCACGCGGGACGGCGCCACCCACCACATCAAGGACCTGAACGTCTCCGTCGCCCTCTCCGGCGACCTCAGCGACGTCCACCTCACCGGCTCCAACGCCAACTGCCTCCCCACCGACACGACGAAGAACACCGTCTTCGCGTTCGCCAAGGAGTACGGCATCGAGTCCGCCGAGCAGTTCGGCATCCACCTCGCCCGCCACTTCGTGACGAGCCAGGAGCCGATCAAGCGCGCCCGGATCCGGATCGAGGAGTACGCCTGGGAGCGCATCGCCTCCTCCGACGCCAACTCCAAGTTCATCGGCGCCGACGAGGTCAACCACTCCTTCGCCCGCAAGGGCCAGGAGACCCGCGTCACCCAGATCACCTACGACGGCGAGAAGTGGGAGGTCATCTCCGGCCTCAAGGACCTCGTCGTCATGAACTCCACCAACTCGGAGTTCTGGGGCTACATCAAGGACCAGTACACGACCCTCCAGGAGGCGTACGACCGCATCCTGGCCACCCAGGTGTCCGGCCGGTGGCGGTTCAACTGGACCGACGACGACCAGCGCATGCCCAACTGGGAGCGGTCCTACGAGCAGACCAGGAAGCACATGCTGGAGGCCTTCGCGGAGACCTACTCGTACTCCCTCCAGCAGACGCTCTACCAGATGGCCACCCGGATCATCAACCACCGTTCGGAGATCGACGAGGTCCGCTTCTCGCTCCCGAACAAGCACCACTTCCTGGTCGACCTCGAACCCTTCGGCCTGAAGAACGACAACGAGGTCTACTACGCCGCCGACCGCATGTACGGCCTCATCGAGGCCACCGTCCTGCGTGACGGAGCCACGGCGCAGATCCCGGTCGACATGACCAACCTCTAAGCGGCACCTGAGTGACCGGCCCCCGCCCGCCCGCAGTCGGGCGGGGGCCGCACCAGACCGGAGGGAACCTTCCCATGGCACAGCCTGCACAGGGGCCGGCAACCGCCGAAGGCCCGTGTTCCACCCCCTCGTCCTCCCCGGCCCCCTGCCACCCGGTGGACGAGAAGCTCCCCGCCTCGCGGCTCGTCCCCGCGGCGCTCCAGCACATCGCCGCCATGTACGCCGGCGTCGTCACCCCTCCGCTCATCATCGGCCAGGCCGTCGGCCTCGACGCGGCCGGCATGACCCGGCTCATCGCCGCCAGTCTGCTGATCGCCGGCTGCGCGACCGTCCTGCAGACCCTCGGCGCCGGACGCTTCGCCGGCAACCGGCTCCCGTTCGTCAACGCCGCCTCGTCCGCCGGCATCGCCCCGATGCTCGCCATCGCCGAGACCAGCGCCCCCGGACACCAACTGCCCGCCATCTACGGCGCGGTGATGGTCGCCGGAGTCTTCTGCCTCGCCGTAGGACCCTTCTTCGGCCGGCTCCTGCGCTTCTTCCCGCCGCTCGTCACCGGCGTCGTCATCACCCTCATCGGGGTCACCCTGATGCCCGTGCCCGTCGCCTGGGCCCAGGGCGGGGACCGGACCGCCGCCGACTTCGGCGCCATGCGGTACCTGGCCCTCGCCGGCTTCACCCTCGTCGTCATCCTGCTCTTCCAGCGCTTCGGCAAGGGCTTCGTCAAGCAGATCGCCCTGCTCCTCGGCCTCCTCATCGGCACCCTCGCCGCGATCCCCTTCGGGATGGCCGACTTCGGCGCCCTGCGCGAGGCACCCGTCGCCGCCCTGCCCGCCCCCTTCGCCTTCGGCGCCCCCGAGTTCCAGCCCGCCGCGATCCTCTCCCTGTGCATCGTGATGCTGGTCCTGATGACCGAGTCCAGCGCCGGGATGCTCGCCCTCGGCGAGATCTGCGAGCGGCGCACCGACGGCCGGACCATCACCCGCGGCCTGCGCACCGACGGCATCGCCACCCTCCTCGGCCCCGTCTTCGGCGGCTTCCCGACCTCGGCCTTCGCCCAGAACGTCGGCGTCGTCTCGCTGACCCGGGTCCGCTCCCGGTACGTGGTCGCCACCGCCGGCTGCGCCCTGCTCGTCCTCGGCGCCTTCCCGGTCCTCGGCGCGGTCGTCTCCACGGTCCCGATGCCCGTCCTCGGCGGCGCCGGCATCGTCCTCTTCGGCTCGATCGCGGTCAGCGGCATCCGCACCCTCTCGGAAGCCGGACTCGACGACAGCTCCAACATCATCCTGGTCGCCGTCGCGCTCGGAGCGGGCATCATCCCGCTCGCCGCCCCCACCTTCTACGCCGACTTCCCGGCCTGGGCGCAGACCGTGCTCGGCTCCGGCATCAGCGCGGGCGCGCTCGTCGCCGTCCTGCTCAACCTGTTCTTCCACCATCTCGGCACCCGGAGCCGTCACACGGCCCCGGCACTCAAATCCTCCTAGGGTCCTGCCGTGCCCACACCACCCCCGAGGAATGAAGGAAGCACCGCCATGGCAGCACCTTCGGCAGCCCCCCAACGGATCGTCGTCGAGAACGCGGCGATCGCGACCGTCGACGCGAACGACACCGAGTACGCCTCCGGGTACCTCGTCGTCGCCGACAACAAGATCGAGTCCATCGGCGCCGGCAAGGCCCCCGAGGGCCTGGAGAACGTGGTCCGGCGCATCGACGCCACCGGCCACCTGGTCACGCCCGGCCTGGTCAACACCCACCACCACTTCTACCAGTGGATCACACGCGGCCTGGCCACCGACCACAACCTCTTCAACTGGCTGGTGGCGCTCTACCCGACCTGGGCCCGCATCGACGAGCAGATGGTCCGCGCCGCCGCCCGGGGCTCGCTGGCGATGATGGCCCGCGGCGGCGTCACCACCGCCATGGACCACCACTACGTCTACCCGGTGAACTCCGGCGACCTCTCCGGCGCCATCATCGGAGCCGCCTCCGAGATGGGCGTCCGCTTCACCCTCGCCCGCGGCTCCATGGACCGCAGCGAGAAGGACGGCGGCCTGCCGCCGGACTTCGCCGTCGAGACCACCGAGGGCGCGCTCGCCGCGACCGAGGAGACCGTGAAGCGGTACCACGACGCCTCCTTCGACGCGATGACCCAGGTCGCCGTCGCCCCCTGTTCCCCCTTCTCCATCTCCACCGAGCTGCTCCGCGAGGGCGCGGCGCTCGGCCGCCGGCTGGGCGTGCGCATGCACACCCACGGCTCGGAGACCGTGGAGGAGGAGAAGTTCTGCCACGAGCTCTTCGGCATGGGCCCGACGGACTACTTCGAGTCCACCGGCTTCCTCGGCGAGGACGTGTGGATGGCGCACTGCGTCCACATGAACGACTCCGACATCGCCGCCTTCGCCCGGACGAAGACCGGTGTGGCGCACTGCCCGTCCTCCAACGCGCGCCTCGCCGCCGGCATCGCCCGCGTACCGGACATGCTCGCGGCGGGCGTCCCCGTCGGCCTCGGCGTCGACGGCACCGCCTCCAACGAGTCGGGCGAGCTCCACACCGAGCTGCGCAACGCGCTCCTCATCAACCGCCTCGGCGCCCACCGCGAGGCCGCGCTCAACGCCCGCCAGGCCCTGCGCCTCGGCACCCACGGCGGTGCGCAGGTCCTCGGCCGCGCCGACAGCATCGGCTCCCTCGAAGCCGGCAAGCTCGCCGACTTCGTCCTCTGGAAGATCGACGGCCTCGGCCACTCCACCATCGCCGACCCGGTCACCGCCATCGTCTTCGGCGCGGCGGCCCCGGTCACGGCCTCCTTCGTCAACGGCAGGCAGATCGTCGAGAACGACCGGCTGCTCACCGTCGACGAGGACACCATCGCGCGCGACGCGCGCACGGAGGCGCAGCGCCTGGCCCGCATCGCGGCCCAGGCCTGACCCTCCCCACGGAGTCCGGCCGAGGGGGACGGCCCTCGGCCGGTCGCCGCGGATCCGAGCGGGATCCGCGGCAGCCGACCGGGAGGTGCCGTACGCAGAAGACCTACGGCACCTCCCGGAACGGTGACACCGCCCGCACCCCCACCGGGCACCCCGTCCGCACCCCCACCGGGCACCCCGCCCGCGCCGCCGCCTCCGCGGCCGCACCACCCGGCCTCCCGAGGCCCCTCCCCGCGACGAGCCGCACCTCCCGCACCCCGCACCGCATCGCACCACCTCCCAGACACCCGCGTCGCCGCCGACGTGTAACCGACCGGAGGAACCGCCGTGGCATCCAAGCCCCAGGTTCGCAATGCACAAGACGCAGGCTCCGCCCCCGAAGACCGCGAGAAGCATCCGGTCGACGAGACGCTGCCCCCAGTGAAGATGCTCACCAGCGGTCTCCAGCACGTGGCCGCCATGTACGCGGGCGTCGTCGCGCCGCCCCTGATCGTCGGAGCGGCCGTCGGCCTCTCCGGCACCGAACTCACCTTCCTCACCGGCGCCAGCCTCTTCACCGCCGGCCTCGCCACCTTCCTCCAGACCCTGGGCGTCTGGAAGATCGGCGCCCGCCTGCCGTTCGTCAACGGCGTCACCTTCGCCGGCGTCGCCCCGATGCTCGCGATCGTCGACACCACCGACGACAAGGCCGACGCGCTCCCCGTGATCTTCGGCGCGATCATCGTCGCCGGACTCCTCGGCTTCCTCGCCGCCCCCTGGTTCTCCCGGCTCGTCCGGTTCTTCCCGCCGGTCGTCACCGGCACCGTCATCACCCTCATAGGCGTGTCCCTCCTCCCGGTCGCGTTCGGCTGGGCCCAGGGACCCAACCCCCAGGCGAAGGACTACGGTTCGACGACCTTCCTCTCCCTCGCCGGCATCACCCTCGTCGTCGTCCTGCTCCTGCGCCGCTTCACCCGCGGCTTCCTCAAGCAGATCGCCGTCCTGGTCGGCCTCGTCATCGGCACCCTCATCGCCATCCCGTTCGGCGTCACCGACTTCTCCCCGGTGACCGAGGCGGACATCGTCGGCTTCCCGTCCCCCTTCCACTTCGGCGCCCCGCAGTTCGCCCTCGCCGCGATCATCTCCATGTGCGTGGTCATGCTGGTCTCCATGACCGAGTCGACCGCCGACATGCTGGCGCTCGGCGAGATCGTGGAGCGGCCCGCCGACGAGAAGACCATCGCCGCCGGACTGCGCGCCGACACCCTCGGCTCCGCGATCAGCCCCCTCTTCAACGGCTTCATGTGCAGCGCCTTCGCCCAGAACATCGGCCTGGTCGCCATGACCCGGATCCGCAGCCGCTTCGTCGTCGCCTGCGGCGGCGGCTTCCTGGTCCTCATGGGCCTCTCGCCGGTCGCCGCCTCGCTCATCTCGGTCGTGCCCCGTCCGGTCCTCGGCGGCGCGGGCGTCGTCCTCTTCGGCTCGGTCGCCGCCAGCGGCATCCAGACCCTCGTCAAGGCCGGCCTGGAGAAGGACAACAACGTCCTGATCGTGGCCGTCTCGCTGGCCGTCGGCATCATCCCGATCACGGCGCCGGAGTTCTACCACGCCTTCCCGGAGACCGCGAAGATCATCCTGGACTCCGGCATCTCGACCGGCTGCGTCGCCGCCGTCCTGCTCAACGTGGTCTTCAACCACCTGGGCCGGCGCCGGGACGACGACGAGGTCACCGCGCCGATGGAGCCCGGCGAGGAGATCTCCGGCAGCCGCACCGCGAAGGCGGCGCACGTCCACTGAACCCGCACCCCGTCCCCCCGGCCGCCCCGGCCCCCGCCCCCACGGCGGGGCCCGGGGCCGCCGCGCGCACGGCGCCCCCGGGAACGACCGGGAGCGCCACGGGGACCGGAACCGGCACCGGGACCGGCGCCAGGGCCGGGACCGGGACCGGGAGCGGGGCCAGGAGCGGCATCGGCAACGGAACCGGCACCGGCACCAGGCCCGGGACCGTCGTCCTGATCAACCCCAACACCTCCGCCACCACCACCGCGATGATGACCGCCATCGCCAGGCGCGCCCTGGGACCCGCCCACCCCGTCCGGGGCGTGACCGTCGCCCGGGGGCCGCGCATGCTCACCGACCTCGCCGCGCTGCGCGCCGCCACCCCCGAGGTCCTCGCCGCGGGAGCCGCCGCCACCGCCGGCGGCGGCTGCGCCGCCCTCCTCGTCGCCGCCTTCGGGGACCCGGGCCTGGACGCCCTGCGCGAGGCGACCGGACTCCCCGTGGCCGGCCTCGGCGAGGCGGCGCTCCTGGAAGCGGCCGCCGACGGCGCCCCGTTCGGCATCGCCACCACCACCCCGCTCCTGGCCGACCCCATCACCGCCCGGGTGGCGGAACTCGGGCTCTCCGACCGGTACACGGGCCTGCGGCTCACCGCCGGCGCCCCCGAACGCCTCTCCGCCGACCCGGCGGCGCTCCTCGACCGCCTGGAGCGGGCGGTCCGCGCCTGCGCGGAACGCGACGGGGCCCGCACCGTCGTCATCGGCGGCGGCCCGCTCGGCGAGGCGGCCGAGGAGCTCAGGACCCGGTGCGCGGTCCGGATCGTCGCCCCGATCCCGGCCGCCTGCCGGTCGCTGGCCCGCCTCCTGACGGAGTGACGACGGAAGGCGCCCGCCCCGCTCACCCCTCCACCGCGATCCGGCGCCGGCACTCCCGCGCCAGGGACGGATACGCGGCGCCGATCGCCTCGTACAGGCGCCTGCGCAGCAGCCGTTCGGCCTCGCCGCGTCCGGTTTCGCCGTACAGGCCGTCGAGCAGCGTCTCGTACCGCGCGAGGGCATGCCGCAGATAGCTCACCTGCCACCGTACGAGCGACCCGGCGGGCGCCCCGGCCGTCCGCGCCGTGCCCTTGCCGTCCGGTCCGGGCGCCCCGGCCGTCCGCATCCCAGCCTTGCCGTCCGGTCCGGGCGTCCCCGGGCTCCGGGCCCCCAGCAGGTGCCGGTGGCGGACGGCGCGGCGCTCCAGCTCGGGGCCGGGCAGCCGGGGCACCTCGATCGGCTCCGTGCGGATCGCGGTGAGGACGGCGGCCCGCCGCCGCTCGGCGTACGCCCCGGTGGCCGAGGAGCGGGCCCGCGAGAGCGCCGCCGCCTCGGCGAACTCGGGCGTCCGCTCCACGGTCTCCACCCGGGCGAGCAGATAGAGCCGCACGGGCGCGAGGGACCAGCGGCGCGGGTCGCGCCCCTGCACGTCGGGCGTGCCGAGCAGGTCCCGGACCATCGCGTCGGTCCAGCCGCGCCCGCGCATTCCGGCGAGCGACACATAGGTCGTACGGTCCGTCATGTTTCCCCCAGAACTCGACTACGGAGAGTGACGATCCCAGTGAAGCGCACCCCACTGACAACGCCCCGCCACCGGCACCGCCTCTTCGCCGGCACCGCCTTTTCTTCGGCACCGCCTCTTCATCGACTTCTTCGGCGGCGCCCCTTCATCGACGCCGCCCCCTTGTCGAGCCCGTTCCGACTGTGCGATATAGGTCTGGACCTTTCCCACGGACGGAGGCCGTACCGTGCAACGCCCGTTCCCCCCACGCCGCTCGACCGCCCTGGCGGCGCTCCTCGCGCTCGCCCTCACCGCCTGCTCGGCCGCCGGTGCCGAGCCGAAGGACACCAGCGCCCCCACCGCGCCCACCGGAGTCACCGCCACCTCGGGCAGCTCCACCACCGTGCACGTCATGTGGAGCGCGGCCACCGACGACCGCGCCGTCACCGGCTACGAGGTCCACCTCGACGGCCGCAAGGTCAAGGACCTCCCCGCCACCACCCTCATGACCGACGTCGTCGGCCTCGCCCCGGCCACCCCCCACCGCTTCACCGTCCGCGCCCGCGACGCCGCCGGCAACGCCTCGCCCCCCAGCGCCGCCGTCGCCGCCACCACCCTCCCGGCCGCCGCCAAGGACCGCACGCCCCCCACCGCCCCGACCGGCCTCCGCGCCACCCCCGACGGCAGCCGCGCCGCCACCCTCCGCTGGACCCCGGCCCGGGACGACACCCAGGTCACCGCGTACGACGTCTACCAGGCCGACACCCGCGTCCACACGGTCCCGGGCACCACCACCGGCACCCGTCTCACCGGCCTGCGCCCCGGCACCGCCTACGCGTTCACCGTCCGCGCCCGCGACGCCGCCGAGAACTCCTCCCCGGACAGCAACACGGTCGACCTCACCACCGCCCCGGCCCCCGGCGCACCCCCGAACACCGCCCCCACCGACCTCGCCGCCACCGCCGCGAAGGGCGGCGAGATCACCCTCACCTGGACCCCGCCGAAGACGGGCGCCCCGGTCACCCACCACGAACTCCACCTCAACGGCCGCTTCGCCACCACCATCGTCTGGGGCACCGCACCGCCCCCCGGCCGCGCCACCTACACCTTCCCGGTCACCGACCCCCCGGGCACCCGCTACACCCTCACCCTCCGCGCCCGCCTCCCCGACGGCACCTGGGGCGACTTCTCGGCCCCGAGGACGGTCACCGTGCGCTGAACCCCGGCCCCGAACTGCGGCGACACACCTGCCGCCCGCTCCTTGCAGCCCTGAACCGCCCGCCCGGAACTACCCTGGGAAGCGTGGCCGAGACCGTTCTCACCAACACCGGGCTCGACAGGTTCCTCGAACTCGTCGGCGGAGCGCCCGAGCACCACGACCCCGCGTTCGCGCGGGCCGCCGAGGCGGTGCTCGGGCTCCTCGCGCTCCGAGGGGCCGACCGGGGGACGGGGCTGCCCGAGCCGACGCCCGAGCTGACGCGGCAGCTCCTCGTGGAGGACCTGCCGTCGTTCGTGTACGTGCCGCCCGGCGAGCTCGCGCTCTACCCCGCCGTGCTCGGGGCGCTCGCCGCCCGCTTCGACGGGGACCGCGCCGAGCGGGTCGCCGGAGTGGTCGCGGACGCCGGGACCGACTTCGAACGGGCCATGCACGATCCCGGCAACCTCACCTGGCACCGCTGGTACGCCTCCCTCCTGCACACCTGCGGCGCCGACCTCACCGACGCCGAGGACGTACGGCGCAGGCTCGCCGCCCTCGACGGCGCGCCCCTGCCCGACGGCGTGCGCCGGGCGGACCTCATGGGGCGGACCGCCCTCGCGGACGTCCTGCTCACCGAGGCCCTCACGCGCGCGTACGTACGGGACGCCGAGGCGCCGCCGCCCGTCGGGCCGCTGCTCACGGACCACGCCGTCGCGACCGGCATCGGACGGGTGGCCACCGCCCTCCAGGACCGGTGGACCGCCGCCGGCCTCGCCGAACAGCTCGCCGGCCCCTACGCCCACTACGCCCCCGGGCCCGACGCCTTCCCCCACCTCGTCCTGGCCGACGCCCTCCTGGACGAGCACCTCGACCACCACGGCGACCCCGCCGCTCCCGTGCCCCCGCCGCCCGCGATCGGACCCGGGTCCGCCGAGGAGGACGCGGACGCCCTCCTCGCCGCCGTCGAGGAGCTCGCCGAGGAGGAGTTCGAACCGTACGGGGGCGAGGCCCCGCACCTCCTCTACGTGGTCTACCAGCGCGGCTGCTCCGCCGAGTCCGTCGCCCGCAAGGCCGCCGAGTACGAGGACTGGACCGTCGACCCCGCCCTGGAGGACCTGCCCGTCCCGGTGCCGGACGACGCGCCCGAGGCGTACGCGGTCCCGCCCGTGCCGGAGCTCGTCCGGCTCCTGGGCACCCCGGAGCTGAACGAGGCCGACCGCGCCCGGCTCGAAGGGCCCGCCCGGGACCTGGCCGCCGTCCTCGACCGGCTCGCCGCCACCGGCCTGGTCTTCCGCACCGGCGACGCCTTCGGGCTCACCCCGCGCGGCGCCGGCGCCGTGCGCTACCTGCTCGGCGTGCGCGGGGTCGCCGCGCCCGACGCCGCCGAGGCCGCGGCCTGGCCCGCGCCCGTCCTGGTCGCCGCCGCCGGGAGCTGGCCCGCGCCCGTCGCCGCGCGCGTGCTCGCCGACTGGCTCCACGCGCGCGTGGACACCGCCCACGCCTGGTCCCGACTCCTCGACGCCCTCGGCACCGTCCACGCCGGCACCTCCGAAGCGGCCGCCACCCGGGGGCTCTTCACCGTCCTGGACACCACCACCGCCCCGCCCGGGGCGCTGCGCGCCGCCCTCCGCGACCCGGTGCTCGGCGCGTACGCCCTCCGGGCCCTGGAGGACCGCGGCGAGGAGGCCGACCCGGTCCAGGTGCCGACCTCGGCCCGGGCCCTGCACGTCCTCGACGCGCTGCCCGCCAAGAAGGGGCCCCTGGAGTCCCGCCGCGCCGCCTTCGACGAGACGGCCGCCGCCTGGCCCGGCGGCTCCGCCGCCCTGGTCCGCGCGATGGCCGGGGCCGACCGCCACGAGGCGGAACGCGTCCTCGGACCGCTCGGCATCGCCCTGCCGTGACGCGGGGGAGCGGGAAAAGGGACGGGCCCCGCTCCCGGTGCTGTGCGACACCGGGGCGGGGCCCGTCCTGAACGCCGTCCGACGACTGTGCGGGCAGCCGGATCAGCGGTACGGGGCGACCGTACGACCGAGTCAGCCGACCAGCTGCTCGTACGCCGGGAGGGTCAGGAAGTCCGCGTAGTCCGCGTCGAGGGAGACGTGGAGCAGCAGGTCGTGGGCCTGCTGCCACTTTCCGGCGGTGAAGGCCTCCTCGCCGATCTCGGCGCGGATCGCGGCCAGTTCCTCGGCGGCGACCCGGCGGGCCAGCTCCGGGGTGGCCGTCTCGCCGTTCTCGAAGACGACGCCCGCGTTGATCCACTGCCAGATCTGGGAGCGGGAGATCTCGGCGGTGGCCGCGTCCTCCATCAGGTTGAAGATGGCGACGGCGCCGAGGCCGCGCAGCCACGCCTCGATGTAGCGGATGCCGACCTGGACGGCGTTGCGCAGGCCGTCGTAGGTGGGCTTCGCGTCGAGCGAGTCGATTGCGATCAGGTCGCCGGCCGCGACGGAGACGTCCTCGCGCAGGCGGTCCTTCTGGTTCGGCTTCTCGCCGAGGACGGCGTCGAAGGAGGCCATCGCGATCGGCACCAGGTCGGGGTGGGCGACCCAGGAGCCGTCGAAGCCGTCGCCGGCCTCGCGGTCCTTGTCGGCCTTGACCTTCTCGAACGCGACCTTGTTGACCTCGGCGTCCCTGCGGGACGGGATGAAGGCCGCCATGCCGCCGATCGCGTGCGCGCCGCGCTTGTGGCAGGTGCGCACGAGGAGTTCGGTGTACGCGCGCATGAACGGGGCCGTCATCGTGACCGCGTTGCGGTCCGGCAGGACGAACTTGGCGCCGCCGTCGCGGAAGTTCTTGACGATGGAGAAGAGGTAGTCCCAGCGGCCCGCGTTCAGGCCGGCGGCGTGGTCGCGGAGCTCGTAGAGGATCTCCTCCATCTCGTACGCGGCCGTGATGGTCTCGATGAGGACCGTGGCGCGGACGGTGCCCTGCGGGATGCCGACGTAGTCCTGGGCGAAGACGAAGATCTCGTTCCAGAGGCGGGCCTCCAGGTGCGACTCCGTCTTCGGCAGGTAGAAGTACGGGCCCTTGCCGAGGTCGATCAGGCGCCGGGCGTTGTGGAAGAAGTACAGGCCGAAGTCGACGAGCGCGCCGGGGACGGGCCGTCCCTCGAAGGTGAGGTGGCGCTCCTCCAGGTGCCAGCCGCGCGGCCGCATGACGACCGTGGCCAGCTCCTCGGCGGGCTTGAGGGCGTACGACTTGCCGGAGCGCGGGTCCGTGAAGTCGATGTTCCGGGTGTACGCGTCGATCAGGTTGAGCTGGCCCAGGACCACGTTCTCCCAGGTCGGCGCCGAGGCGTCCTCGAAGTCCGCGAGCCACACCTTCGCGCCGGAGTTGAGCGCGTTGATCGTCATCTTGCGGTCGGTGGGGCCGGTGATCTCGACCCGGCGGTCGTTCAGGGCCGCCGGGGCCGGCGCGACCTTCCAGGAGTCGTCGGCGCGGATCGCGGCGGTCTCCGGGAGGAAGTCCAGGGTGGACGTGCGGGCGATCTCGGCGCGGCGCTCCGCCCGGCGGGCGAGGAGCTCGTCCCGGCGCGGGGTGAACCGGCGGTGCAGTTCGGCGACGAAGGCCAGGGCGGCCTCGGTGAGTACCTCTTCCTGGCGCGGCAGGGGCTCGGCATCGACGACGGCCAGGGGGGACGGCGCTGGTGCGGACATGAACTGTCACTTCCTTCAGCGGACTTCGCGGGCGGTGCCAGGCGGCCGCCGGGCGTCACGGGACGGCACGGAGTGCCACCGGAGCCGAGATACGGCCGCGAGCGCCGTCTGGAGTAGCAGGCGCTTCTGAACAGTGGATACTAGTTTCCTCATGGTGGAAGTTCAATGGTTTGTTGATGTCGAGATTCTCCGGATCGACAGAAAGCGGCGCTCAGTGCCAGGCCGCTCACTCCCGGTCGCCCACCCGGAAGCGCCCCTTCCGCAATGCTCGCTCCGGGCTCACTCCAGGCGTGACAGATCCGCCTCCGTGTCGATGTCGTAGGGCTCCGCCACGTCCGAGCAGTCCACCGGCGTGATCGCGTCCCGGTGCGCCGCCAGGTAGTCCCGCGCGCCCCGGTCGCCCACCGCCGTCTCCGCGACGCCCGCCCAGTGCCCGGCGCCGAACAGCACCGGATGGCCCCGCCGCCCGTCGTACGAGGCCGCCGCGAGCGAGTCCCGCGAGCCGTACGCCGCCCGGACCCGGGCCACCGCCTCCGCCCCGATCCCCGGCTGGTCGACCAGGGACACGAGCGCCGCGTCCACCCCGCGCGGGTCGGCGGCGAGCGACGCGAGCCCGGCCCGGAGCGAGGAGCCCATCCCCGCCTCCCACTCCGGGTTGTCCACCAGGACGCACCCGGGCAGCTCCGCCCGCTCCCGCACGGCGTCCGCCGACGCCCCGAGCACCACGTGCACCACCTCGCACCCGGCCGCCCGCAGCACCCCCACCGCGTGCTCCACCAGGGGGCGGCCCCGATGCGCGAGGAGCGCCTTGGGCCGGCCTCCGAGTCGCCGTCCGCCCCCGGCGGCGAGCAGCAGACCGGCCACGACGGGGGAGCGGTCGGAGGGGAACGGGTCGGTTCGGTCTTCCGGAGTCGTCATGGAGACTGCATACCGCATCCGGACGGAAACACACGGTTGCCCGAATCAGCCTTGCGGGGGGTGGCGCGAGGGGTGGCGAAGGAGTTAACTGGCCCGACTCGCGGCGCCCGACCGCCGTCCGGAGTCGTCCGGAGGGGGCGGTCCGGGGCGTTCCGCGTGCTCGGGGTGTGGAGTGGTGTGGAGTTCTGCGCACGGTGTCGTGCGAGGGGGAGAACCATGTTGCGAAGCGTGGAGCAGAGGCCGGTGGGCATCGAGGGCGTGGACCCCAGGGTGACCGAACTGAGGTCGGCCGTGTCCCGCCTCCGGCGCGAACTCGCCTCGCACCGAGCCGAGTTGACGGACCGGGAGATCGCCGAGGGAGAGCTCGCGGCGCTGGACGCCATGGCGCTCGGCGGCGCTCCGGAGGTACGGCGGCTGCGCCGCTCCCTGCTGATCGTCGCGGGCTGCGTCGGCTCCGTCAGCGCGCTCGCGGACGCCCTCGCGGGGGTCCGCCGGGCCGTCGAGCTGTTCGGCGCGCCGCCGGAGCGCGGTACGGAGAACTGAGGGGTCGTCGAGCGGCGGCCCGGTCCCGGGTGCCTACCGTCTGATCAGCCGCCGGGCCGTCGCCGCCGCCACCGCCGCCGTACGGGAGTCCACGCCCAGCTTCGCGAAGACGTGGACCAGATGGGACTTCACCGTCGCCTGGCTCAGGAACAGCGCCTTGCTGATCTGCGCGTTCGACAGGCCCTCGCCGACCAGTTGGAGCACCTCCAGCTCGCGCTTGGTCAGCGCCTCCGCAGGGGTCCGCATCCGGTCCATCAACCGGTGCGCCACCGCCGGCGCGAGCGCCGACTGCCCGGCCGCCGCCGTCCGCACCGCCGCCGCCAGCTCCTCCGGCGGCGCGTCCTTCAGGAGGTAGCCGCAGGCGCCCGCCTCCACCGCCGCCAGGATGTCCGCGTCCGTGTCGTACGTCGTCAGGACCAGCACCTTCGGCCCGCCCGGCGCCGCCGTGATCGCCGCCGTCGCCTCCGAACCGTGCATCCCCGCGCCGAACTGGAGGTCCATCAGGACCACGTCCACGCCCCCGGCGGCGGCCAGCTCCACCGCGCGCTCGGCGGTGGCGGCCTCCGCGACGACCGCGAAGTCCGGCTCGGTGTCCAGGACCGCGCGCAGGCCCGCCCGTACCACCGGATGGTCGTCGGCGAGCAGAAGGCGGACGGTCATGCGGAACCTCCGGTGGTGGGGGAGCGGTCCTCGGGGGACAGCGGAAGGGAGACGGCGACGGCGGTGCCCTGGCCCGGCGCGGACTCGACGGTGAACGTGCCGCCGAGCGACTCCGCCCGCGACCGCATCGCCGGAAGCCCGAAGCCGCCCTCGGACGAGGGGCGCACGGAACCGGGCTCGAAGCCCTCCCCGTCGTCGACCACGTCCAGGGTCACCGACGCGTCCATGAACGACAGGGTGATCTCCGCGCGCGAGGCCGAGGCGTGCCGCACCGTGTTCGCGAGGGCCGACTGCGCGATCCGCAGCAGCGCCACCTCGTACGGGGTCGGCAGCTCCACCGGCGTCCCGCTCACCGAGAACCGGACCCGGGGGCCCGTCCCCGGCCCGTGCGTACCCGTTCCCGGCCCGTACGGCCCCGCCCCCGGCTCGCACAGGCGTTCCAGGGCCGCCGCCAGCGAGCCGTGCTCCAGGTCCGACGGCGTCAGGGCCCGGACGAAGCGCCGCGCCTCCGCCAGGTTGTCCTGCGCGGCCCGGCGCGCCCGCTCGATGTGCCCGGCGGCGGGGGAGCCCGGCGGCAGCGCCCGCTCGGCCGCCCGCAGCAGCAGCTGGATCGAGGACAGGCCCTGCGCGAGCGTGTCGTGGATCTCCCGCGCGAGCCGTTCCCGCTCGGCCAGCGTCCCCGCGTGCCGCTCCGCCGCCGCCAGCTCCGCCCGCGTCGCGACCAGCTCCTCGATGAGCCGGCGCCGCCGCTCGCTCTCCCGGTACAGCGCCTGGTAGCCGAGGACCGTCGCCACCGCGACCGCCGCGCCGAGCAGCGGACCGATGAAGACCCCCGGGTTGAGCGCGGCGCCGTGCCCCACGTACGAGAGGATCGCCGCGCCCGCCGTGAGCGCCACGGCCGGCAGCGACCAGCGGACGGGCAGCAGGTGCAGCTGGAGGAAGTACAGCGGGAACGCCACCCAGAGCGCCTCCGGCGTCAGCCAGAGCATCACCAGCCAGGACGCGCCCAGGATCCCCAGCCAAGCGCCGGCCGCCCGCCGGGAGGTCCGTACCGCCGGCAGGTACGACCCCGCCGCGTAGACCGCCCCCGTCACCGCCGCCGCCACCGTCCCGGCGGCCGAGTGCGCCCGCACCGCCGCCAGGACGAGCAGGCCCGCCATGAGCAGGTGCAGACAGAGGCGCAGCACGAGCGGGGCGGGGGTGAGGGAGCGACGGGCGGGGCGGCGGGAGGAGGGGTGGAGGGGGGAGTCGGGAGCCATGGTTCCTCCAGGTTAGACAGCGGGCGGGTGACCCGGCTCAACCGAAAGTTCGATTGCGGGGCCATCCGCCGCGCGATGCCCGCGAGGGGGTGCGCGGACCATGCTGGGCGGCATGTTCGTGGCATGGAGAGACATGGGATTCGCCAAGGGGCGGTTCGCCCTCATGGGTGCGGTGGTCGTCCTGATCACCCTGCTCGTGGGGCTGCTGTCCGGGCTGACCGCCGGACTCGCGCGGGAGAACGTCTCCGCGATCACCGGGCTGCCCGCCGACCGGCTGGCCTTCGCGGCGCCGCCGTCCGGGCGTTCGGCCTCCTTCACCGACTCGGCGGTGACGGAGGAACAGTGGCGGGCGTGGGCGCGGCGGCCCGGGGTGACGGACGCGGAGCCGCTCGGCATCCGCACCCTCGGAGCCACCGCGGGCGACCGCACCGCCTCCGTCTCCGCCTTCGGTACGGAGCCGGGGTCCGGGCTCGCGCCCGCGCCCGTCGCCGACGGGAAGGCGGTCCTGTCGGAGCCGGCGGCCGAGGAACTGGGCGCGGACGCCGGGGACACGGTCCGCCTCGGCCCCCTGGAGGTCGTCGTCGCGGCCGTCTCCGGCGACGCCTCGTACAGCCACACCCCCGTCGTGTGGACCTCCCTGGACGACTGGCGGAAGGTCGACCGGAGCGGCACCGCCGCGCGGGAGCAGGCCACCGTCATCGCCCTGCGCGGGGACGGCGGGACCGACTGGGCGGCCGGTGACGCGGCCCTCGGCACCGAGGCGCGGACCGTCGGGGACGCCCTCGCCGCCATCGGCTCCCACCAGGCGGAGAACGGCTCCCTCCAGCTCATGCGCGGCTTCCTCTTCGCGATCTCCGCGCTGGTCATCGGGGCCTTCTTCACCGTCTGGACCATCCAGCGCGCCGGTGACGTCGCCGTCCTCAAGGCGCTCGGCGCCTCCACCCCGTACCTCCTCAAGGACGCCCTCGGGCAGGCCGTCCTCGTGCTCGTCGCGGGCACCCTGCTCGGCACCGGGCTCGCGGTCGGCATCGGCGCCCTGATCGGCGGCGGGGACGTGCCCTTCGTCCTGGAGCCGCTCACCGTCCTCGGTCCGGCCGCCGTCATCGCCGTGCTCGGCGTGCTCGGCGCGACCCTGTCCGTCCGGCGGATCACCGCCGTCGACCCCCTCACGGCCCTGGGCAGCGCCCGGTGAGCCACCCCGCCACGCAAGGCAGCGCCCGATGAACCCCCTCGCCATCCACCGGAGCACCCGATGAGCCTCGTCCTCGACGCCGTCACCCTCACCTATCCCGACGGCGACGGCCGGATCACCGCCCTCGACTCCGTCTCCCTCGCCGTCCCCGCCGGGTCCCTCACGGCGGTCGTCGGACCCTCCGGTTCCGGCAAGTCCAGCCTGCTCGCGGTGGCCGCCACCCTCGTCACCCCGGACCGGGGTCGGGTCCTCGTCGCCGGTACGGACACGGGGGCGCTCACCCCGGCCGGCCGGGCGGAGCTGCGGCGCGAGCACATCGGGATCGTCTTCCAGCAGCCCAACCTGCTGCCCTCGCTGAGCGCGGTGGAGCAGCTGCAGGTGATGGCCCACCTGTCGGGCCGTTCCCCGAAGGCGGTACGGGGCCGGGCCCTGGAACTGCTCGACGCGGTGGGCCTCGCGGACCTGGCCGGACGTCGGCCGCACCGCCTTTCGGGCGGCCAGCGGCAGCGCGTCAACATCGCGCGGGCCCTGGTGAACGAGCCGTCCGTCCTCCTGGTGGACGAGCCGACCAGCGCCCTCGACCACGAGCGGGGGGCGGCGGTCATGGACCTCCTCGCCCGCCTGGCGGGGGAGCGGGGCACGGCGACGGTCCTGGTCACCCACGACCGGACCCATCTGTCCCGGGCGGACCGCACGGTCGCGGTCCGGGACGGGCGGCTCTCGGAGGCCGTACCGGCGTGACGCCGGCCCTTCACGCGCGAGGGCGCCCGGAACCACGGAGGTTCCGGGCGCCCTCGCGCACGAGTGCGGTTCAGGCCTGGCCGTTGCCCGCCGTGTTCGCCAGCGCGGCCGACAGGTCGCGCGCCACTTCCTGGAGGATCGGGACGATCTTCTCCGTGGCCGCCTCGGTGACCCGGCCCGCCGGGCCCGAGATGGAGATGGCGGCGGCGGTGGGGGAGTCCGGCACGGAGACCGCGAGGCAGCGGACCCCTATCTCCTGCTCGTTGTCGTCGACCGCGTACCCCGCCTCGCGGACCGCCACGAGCGCGTCGAGGAAGCCCTCGGGCGTGGTGATCGTCTTCTCGGTCGCGGCCGGCATGCCGGTGCGGGCGAGCAGCGCGCGCACCTCCTCCGGCGGGGTGTGCGCGAGGAGCGCCTTGCCGACGCCGGTCGAGTGCGGCAGGACCCGCCGGCCGACCTCGGTGAACATGCGCATCGAGTGCTTGGACGGCACCTGCGCCACGTACACGATCTCGTCGCCGTCGAGCAGGGCCATGTTCGCGGTCTCGCCGGTCTCCTCGACCAGCCGGGCGAGGTACGGCCGGGCCCAGGTGCCGAGGAGGCGGGCGGCGGACTCGCCGAGCCGGATGAGCCGGGGGCCGAGCGCGTACCGCCGGTTGGGCTGCTGGCGCACGTAGCCGCAGGCGACCAGGGTGCGCATCAGGCGGTGGATGGTGGGGAGCGGCAGCCCGCTGCTGGCGGAGAGCTCGCTCAGCCCGACCTCGCCCCCGGCGTCGGCCATCCGCTCCAGGAGGTCGAAGGCGCGCTCAAGGGACTGGACGCCCCCGCTCGCGGCGGGTTTGGCGGCGTCGGTGGTGCTGGCGCTGGACGTCGGCACGTCACGGTCCTTTCGGGGCGGGCGGGCAAGGCAGCAGCCTACCGGGCCACCGGCCGGGGCACACGGCCCCGGTCCCGGCGTCGGCGCCGGTCAGGGGGTGTTTGTCCGGTGTCGACGGAGGTCCGGAGCGGTCCGGGGCTGCCCCCCCTGTGCGGAGCTACGTTCTACTGTACGAAATTTACATTCCACTTCGTGGAAACATCCAAGGCGGGCCCGATGGCCGCCGATGCTGGAAGTGTGCCCTTGACGACATGTCGTCCGGAAGTGAAGACTCCTTCAACAGTTCGTTGAATTTCTCCGTGGAGACCGCCCCGAGCAGGGACGGCTCCTCCCAGGAGCAGTGGAAGAAGGGGTACGGGTGGACATCGACCTGGTCCTGCGCTCGACGCGCGTCATCACCCCCGAGGGGACGCGCCCGGCGTCGATCGCCGTCTCCGGCGGGACGATCGCGGCCGTGCTGCCCCACGACGCGGAGGTGCCGGCCGGCGCCCGGCTGGAGGACGTCGGCGACGACGTCGTCCTGCCCGGCCTCGTCGACACCCACGTGCACGTGAACGACCCCGGCCGCACCGAGTGGGAGGGCTTCTGGACCGCCACCCGCGCGGCCGCCGCCGGCGGCATCACCACCCTGCTCGACATGCCGCTCAACTCGCTGCCGCCCACCACCACCGTGGAGAACCTGCGCGTCAAGCAGGACGTCGCCCGCGCCAAGGCCCACATCGACGTCGGCTTCTGGGGCGGCGCCCTGCCCGACAACGTCAAGGACCTGCGCCCGCTGCACGACGCCGGCGTCTTCGGCTTCAAGTGCTTCCTGTCGCCCTCCGGCGTCGAGGAGTTCCCCGAGCTCGACCAGGAGCAGCTGGCGACCTCCCTCGCCGAGATCTCCGGCTTCGGCGGCCTGATGATCGTGCACGCCGAGGACCCGCACCACCTCGCCGCCGCGCCCCAGCGGTCAGGCGGCGCGTACGCCGACTTCCTCGCCTCCCGGCCCCGGGACGCCGAGAACACGGCCATCGAGAACCTGATCAACCAGGCCCGCCGGCTCGACGCCCGCGTCCACGTCCTGCACCTCTCCTCCTCCGACGCCCTGCCGGCCCTCGCCGCCGCCAAGGCCGAGGGCGTGAAGGTCACCGTCGAGTCCTGTCCGCACTTCCTCACCCTCACCGCCGAGGAGATCCCGGACGGCGCCACCGAGTTCAAGTGCTGCCCGCCGATCCGCGAGGCCGCCAACCAGGACGCGCTGTGGCAGGGGCTCGCGGACGGCACGATCGACTGCGTCGTCTCCGACCACTCGCCGTCCACCGCCGACCTCAAGACCCCCGACTTCGCCTCCGCCTGGGGCGGGATCTCCTCCCTCCAGCTCGGCCTGCCCGCCGTCTGGACCGAGGCCCGCCGCCGCGGCCACGACCTGACGGACGTCGTCCGCTGGATGTCCACCGGCCCCGCCCGGCTCGCCGGACTCGACCGCAAGGGCGCCATCGAGGCCGGCCGCGACGCCGACTTCGCCGTCCTCGACCCCGAGGCGACCTTCACCGTCGACCCGGCCGAGCTCCAGCACCGCAACCGGATCACCGCCTACGCGGGCCGGACCCTGCACGGCGTCGTCACCTCCACCTGGCTGCGCGGCGAGCGGATCGCCGACCGCGGCGTCCTCGCCGAGCCCTCCGGCCGCCTCCTCGAAAGGAACAACTGACCCGTGAGCACCGGCATACCCTCCTTCACCGGCGACGCCAGCCCCTACGGCGGCGGCGACCCGTACGCCGACTACCGCACGGCCGACTTCCCCTTCACCCAGCACGCGGACCTCGCGGACCGGCGTCTCGGCGCGGGCGTGATCGCGGCCAACGACGAGTTCTTCGCGGAGCGCGAGAACCTGCTCAAGCCCGGTGCCGCCGAGTTCGACCCCGAGCACTTCGGCCACAAGGGCAAGATCATGGACGGCTGGGAGACCCGCCGCCGCCGCGGCGTCTCCGCCCAGGAGCCGCACCCCACCGAGGACGACCACGACTGGGCCCTCGTACGGCTCGGCGCGCCCGGCGTGATCCGCGGCATCGTCGTCGACACCGCCCACTTCCGCGGCAACTACCCGCAGGCCGTCTCCGTCGAGGCCGCGTCCGTCGCCGGCTCGCCCTCGCCCGAGGACCTCCTCGCCGACGACGTGAAGTGGACGGTGCTCGTCCCGCGCACCGCCGTCGGCGGCCACGCCGCCAACGGCTTCGCCGTCGACGTCGAGCAGCGCTTCACGCACCTGCGCGTCAACCAGCACCCCGACGGCGGCATCGCCCGCCTCCGCGTGTACGGAGAGGTCGCCCCCGACCCGGCCTGGCTCGGCGTCCTCGGCACCTTCGACCTCGCGGCCCTGGAGAACGGCGGCCGGGTCGAGGACGCCTCCGACCGCTTCTACTCCCCGGCCACCAACACCATCCAGCCCGGCCGCTCCCACAAGATGGACGACGGCTGGGAGACCCGCCGCCGCCGCGACAAGGGCAACGACTGGATCCGCTACGCCCTGGTCGCCGAGTCCGAGATCCGGGCCGTCGAGATCGACACCGCCTACCTCAAGGGCAACAGCGCCGGCTGGGCCGCCCTCTCCGTCGCGGCCGAGGGCTCCGAGGAGTGGACCGAGGTCCTGCCCCGGACCCGCCTCCAGCCCGACACCAACCACCGCTTCGTCCTGGACGCCCCGGCGGTCGGCTCCCGCGTCCGGATCGACATCTACCCGGACGGCGGCATCTCCCGCCTCCGCCTCTTCGGCTCCCTCACGGAGGCCGGCGCGGCGCGGCTGACCGCCCGCCACCAGGAACTGGGCGGCTGACCTCCCGGGGCGCCCCGCCGACAGGGCGCCCCGGCCCAGCCCCCCGGCCGGGCGACCCGCCCGGCCCCCACGACCCGAGCGGGACACGACACCCCGCCCGGCCCCCGGGGGCGCACCGGCCCGACAGCACCGGTGCGCCCTCGCACATCGCCTCCCCGCGGGGCCTCCGCCCCCACAGGACCTCAGGCGCCGGGGAGCCCCCGTCCCGGGGAGCCCCGCCCGTGCCGGGGCCGCCCGCCGGCGGTCACGCCGCGTGCCCGCCGTCCACCGAGAACTCCGCCCCCGTCACGTACCGCCCCTCCGGGCCCGCCAGGAAGGCGACCATCGACGCCACCTCGTCCGGGGTGCCGAAGCGGCCGAGGGCCGTGAGGGCCGTCTGGCCCTCCGCGAACGGTCCGTCCGCCGGGTTCATGTCGGTGTCGACCGGACCGGGGTGGACCAGGTTCGCCGTGATGCCCCGGCCGCCCAGCTCGCGGGCGAGCGCCTTGGTCAGGCCCGTCAGGGCGGTCTTGCTCATCGTGTACAGGGTCCCGCCGGGGCCCGGCACCCGCTGGGTCATGCAGCTGCCGATCGTGACGATCCGGCCGCCGTCGGGCAGCCGGCCCGCCGCCGCCTGCGAGGCGAGGAAGACCGCCCGGACGTTCACCGCGAGGACCCGGTCCACGTCCGCGAGGGTCAGCGACTCCAGCGGGCCGAGGACCCCGACGCCCGCGTTGTTCACCAGGACGTCGAGCCGGCCCAGGGCGTCCGCCGCCCACGCGACCGCGCCCGCCGCGTCCCCGGGGTCGGCCGCGTCGGCCCGCAGCGGCAGCGCCTTCCGGCCCGCCGCCTCGATCCGCGCCGCGACCTCGGCGGCCCGCGCCTCGCCCCGTACGTAGGTGAAGGCCACGTCCGCGCCCTCCCGGGCGAGCCGTACCGCCGTCGCCGCGCCGATCCCCCTGCTGCCGCCCGTCACCAGGACCGCCGTGCCGTTCATCGTGGACATCCCGAACCTCCGTCGAAGCACTGAGTGGTTGCGGGTTCAATGAAAGTCGGGGGAGCGGGCGGACGCTGGCGGCAATCGGACGCCGACCCCTCCGGCGGACCGATGAGTTCCGCCCGGCGGCGCGGTCGGAGCTTTCGGAACACGATGGTCCGGAGAACGGAAAGGACACCCGCCATGGCCACCCTCAGCCTCACCCAGTTCCTCACCCTCGACGGCGTCGTCCAGGCGCCCGGCGGCCCCGACGAGGACCGCGGCGACGGCTTCGCACACGGCGGCTGGTCCGTGCCGTACGGCGACGAGGACTTCGGACGCTTCATGGACGAGGTCTTCGCCCGGCCGACCGCCTTCCTCCTCGGCCGCCGCACCTACGACATCTTCGCCGGCTACTGGCCGAAGCGGACCGACCCGGAGAACCCGGTCGCGGCCAAGCTGAACGGCCTTCCCAAGTACGTCGTCAGCAGCACCCTCACCGAGGCCGACTGGGCCGGGACCACCCTGCTCCGCGGCGACGCCGCCCAGGAGGTCGCCGGCCTCAAGGAGCGGCTCGACGGCGAGATCCAGATGCACGGCAGCGCCGGCCTCGCCCGCACCCTCCTCGACCACGACCTCATCGACACCCTCCACCTGCTCGTCTTCCCCGTCGTCCTCGGCACGGGCCGCCGCCTCTTCACCGACGGCGTCCGTCCCACCGCCTTCCGCCCCGCAGGGACGCGCACCACCGCCGCGGGCGTCGCCATCCACACGCACGAGCTCGAAGGACGGCCTTCGTACGGCAGTTACTGAGCGGGCGCGGGGACGCGGGGCGGCCATGGCGGCGGCCGTGGAAAGGTGTAGCCACCACGGGCCGCTCCGGGTACGGTGATCCCTCCGCGTGCGAGCCGCCGAAGCCTCCACCCCGTCCAGAGAGTTGGAGGAACGGCCCCGATGTCGGCTCCGTCGTTCGCCGCCCCCCTGCCCCTCGGCGCCCCGCGCCGCGCCTGGCTCACCGACCTGCCCGTCCTGCTCGTCGCCGCCTTCTGGGGCACCAGCTACCTCGCGGCGAAGGGCATCACCACCACCCACACGGTCGTCGCCGTCCTCGTCCTGCGGTTCGCGGTGGTGCTGCCCGTCCTCGTCGCCGCCGGATGGACCAGGCTCCGCGCCCTGACCGCCGCCCAGTGGCGCGGCGCCGGCACCCTCGGGCTCATCCTCGGCGGGATCTTCCTCCTGGAGACCTATGGCGTCGTCCACACCTCCGCCACCAACGCGGGCCTGATCATCAGCCTCACCATGATCCTCGCCCCGCTCGCCGAGGCCGCCGTCACCGGCGTGCGCCCGACGCGCGCCTTCCTCGCCGCCGCCGCGCTCTCCGTCGCGGGCGTCGTCCTGCTCACCCAGAGCGGCGGCTTCACCGCCCCCTCCGCCGGCGACCTGCTCATGCTGCTCGCCGCCCTCGCCCGTACCGTCCACGTCCTGGCCATGTCCCGGATCAAGGCGGTCCGCTCGGCCGACTCGCTCTCCCTCACCACCGTCCAACTCGGCTCGGCCGTCGCCGTGTTCGCCGTCCTCGCCCTCTTCCCCGGCACCGGCGCCTCCCCCTGGACCGTCGCCCTCGGCTTCGGTCCGCGCGAGTGGGCCGGGCTGCTCTTCCTCTCCGTCTTCTGCACGCTCTTCGCCTTCTTCGTGCAGATGTGGGCCGTCCGCCGCACCTCCCCGTCCCGGGTCAGCCTCCTCCTCGGCACCGAACCCCTCTGGGCCGCCGCCGCGGGCATCGCCCTGGCCGGCGACCGGCCCGGCGCCCTCGGCCTCGCGGGTGCGGTCCTCGTCCTGGCGGGCACCGCCTGGGGCCGCCGCGCCGCCAACGGGGCCGGCCGCCCCGGCGGGGCGGACGAGGACGACCGGTAGGTTCTCCGTTCACGTCCCCGTCGACACGGCCCCCGTCCACGCGTTCCCTCGTCCACACCGACGAGTTCAGGGCCCGCGCCCGCCGCACCCAGGGCTGGGGGACCGGCCTGCTCGCCGTCGCCGGCCTCCTCTGGATCCGGTGCGCCGTCCTCCTCGTCACCCCGTACGAGCAGAGCGACGGCGGCAGCCCCTGCCCCTCCCTCCTCACCAGCGAGTACGTCCACCAGGAGGACTGCGTCGAGTCGCGCGACCGGCCCGGTCCCGTCGCCCTCCTCGGCGGCTCCCTCCCCTTCGCGGTCGCCGGAGCCGGCCTCTGGACGAGCGGTTCCGCCGCGCACCGGACGGCGGACCACCTGGCCGAGGTCACCCGCCTGGACTCCGCCGGCGCCCGACCCCCGTGGTCAGGACTTCGGCACCCGGTCCGAGACGATCAGGACCACCCCGCCGAGCACCGCTATCACGATGTTCGCGAACAGCTCCCGCCCCTCCAGGAACCACACGTTCTCCGTCAGGAACCGGGTCAGGCCCATGAACCGGAACCAGCCGTCCGTCAGCTCGCGGACCACCCCGCACACACCGGCCAGGGCGATCACGGCCCCGACCGTCTCCAGGAATCTCTTCATGTCCCGATCATGGCCGGGGCGGGGGAGCGGCCGCGTCCGACCCCGGTCCACACCCGCCGCTACCGAAGTACCGACCTCCGCGACTTCGGTAGCGACCCGGCCGTCCGCACCCCCGCCGGACGCCCCCGGCTGCGTACATTGCGGACATGACCCGCACGGACCGGCAGCGCCGGCTGCTCCCCTCCCATCTGGTCGAACCGGGCGGGAGCGGGGCGGCGCGGCCCCGCCGCACCGTCCGCGACTGGATCGTGGACACCTCGCTCTTCCTGCTCGCCGCCCTCGTCGGGCTCGTCGCCGCCGACACCAGCGCGCAGTACACCAGCGAGCCCGTCACCCTCTTCGACCAGCTCACCGGCGGGCTCGCCTGCTGCGCGCTCTGGCTGCGCCGCCGGTGGCCGGTCGGGCTCGCGATCGGACTCTCCCTGGCGAACGTGGTGGCGCCGGTCGCCGCCGGCGCCCTCCTCGCGAGCCTGTTCAGCGTCGCCGTACGCCGACCCTTCCGGGAGGTCGCCTGGATCTGCGCGCTCGCCGTCGCCACCTCGGTCGTCCAGGTCTTCCTCCGCCCCGACCCCACCACCAGCCGCACGCTCTCCCTCGTCCTGGGCTTCGTCCTCGTCCTGCTCGTCACCGCCTGGGGGATGCTCGTCCGCTCCCGGCGCCAGCTCGTCGAGGCCCTCAGGGAGCGCGCCCGCCGCGCCGAGGCCGAGGCGGAACTGCGCGCCGCCCAGGCCCAGCGGCTCGCCCGCGAGGCCATCGCCCGCGAGATGCACGACGTCCTCGCCCACCGCCTCACCCTGCTCAGCGTGCACGCCGGGGCCCTGGAGTTCCGGCCCGACGCCCCGCCCGAACAGATCGCCCGCGCCGCCGGCGTCATCCGCGACAGCGCCCACGAGGCCCTCCAGGACCTCCGCGAGATCATCGGCGTGCTGCGCGCGCCCGACGAGGAGGGCGAGGGGAACCGGCCCCAGCCCACCCTCGCCACCCTCCCCGCGCTGGTCGAGGAGTCCCGCGAGGCCGGGGCCGAGGTCGTCCTCGACACCACCGTCGACGACCCGGACGCGGTCCCCGCCGCCACCGGCCGCACCGTCTACCGCATCGCGCAGGAAGGCCTCACCAACGCCCGCAAGCACGCCCCCGGCACCCCCGTCACCGTCACCGTCCGCGGCCGCCCCGGCGAGGGGCTCACCGTCGGCGTCCACAACCCGGCCCCCGCCGGACCCGTCCCGCACGTCCCCGGCTCCGGCCAGGGCCTCATCGGGCTCACCGAGCGCACCGCCCTCGCCGGCGGCCGCCTCGAACACGGCCCGGCCCCCGACGGCGGCTTCGCCCTGCGCGCCTGGCTACCGTGGCCCCCATGACCATCCGGCTGATCATCGTCGACGACGACCCCCTGGTCCGCGCGGGCCTCACCCTCATGCTCGGCGGAGACGACGACCTCGACATCGTCGGCGAGGGCTCCGACGGCCGGGACGTCCCCGAACTCGTCGCCCGGCACGCCCCCGACGTCGTCCTCATGGACATCCGGATGCCCCACGTCGACGGCCTCACCGCCACCGAACTCCTGCGCGCCCGGCCCGGCGCCCCCGAGGTCGTCGTCCTCACCACCTTCCACGCCGACGAGCAGGTCCTGCGCGCCCTGCGGGCCGGTGCCGCCGGCTTCGTCCTCAAGGACACCCCGCCCGCCGAGATCGTCGCCGCCGTCCGCCGGGTCGCCGCCGGGGACCCCGTCCTGTCCCCGGCCGTCACCCGCCAGCTCATGACCCACGTCGCGGGACGACCGGAGCAGCCCCGGCGCACCACGGCGGCCGACCGCCTCGCCGCACTCGCCGACCGCGAACGGCAGGTGGCCGTCGCCGTCGGCCACGGCCGCTCCAACGCGGAGATCGCCACCGAGCTGTACATGAGCGTGCCGACCGTCAAGACGTACGTCTCCCGGATCCTGGCCAAGCTCGGCCTCAACAACCGCGTCCAGATCGCCCTCCTCGTCCACGACGCGGGCCTCCTGGACGGGGAGGACGGCGCGTAGAGCGCCCCGGCGACGGGCGCACCCCGGGCAGCGTCTCCGCGGTGCGGGCGCACCCCCGGGCAGCGCCCCCGCAACGCGTGCGCACCCCCGGCGTGTCAGCCGGAGGCCGCCTCCACCCGCACCGGCCGCCCCTCCCGCCGCGAGCGTTCGCACGCCTCCGCGACCCGCAGCGCCGCCAGGGCCTCGCGCCCGTCGCACGGATTCGGGGCCGCGCCGCGCACGAGCCGCACGAAGGCGTCCAGCTCCGCCTCGTACGCCGGGGCGAACCGCTCCAGGAAGCCGGGCCACGGCTTCTCCGGTGCGGGCGGCCCCTGCGGCTCCACGGAGGTGAGCGGGGTGCGGTCGTCCAGGCCCACCCCGATCTGGCCCCGCTCGCCCGCCAGCTCCATCCGCACGTCGTACCCGGCGCCGTTGCACCGGGTCGCGGTCGCCGTCACCAGCGTGCCGTCGTCCAGGGTGAGGAGCGCGGCGGCCGAGGACACGTCCCCCGCCTCCCGGAACGCCGCCGGACCCGCGTCCGAGCCCGCCGCGTACACCTCGGCGACCTCGCGCCCGGTCACCCAGCGCACCGCGTCGAAGTCGTGCACCAGGCAGTCGCGGAAGAGGCCGCCGGAGAGCGGCAGGTACGCGGCGGGCGGCGGCTCCGGGTCGGAGGTCACCGCCCGTACGGTGTGCAGCCGGCCGAGCCGCCCCGACCGCACCGCCTCGCGGGCCGCCCGGTACCCGGCGTCGAAACGGCGCATGAACCCCAGCTGGAGCTCCGTGCCGGCCGCCGTCACCGCGTCGAGCGCGGCGAGCGTCCCCGGCACGTCGAGCGCGATCGGCTTCTCGCAGAAGGCCGGCAGGCCCGCCCCGGCGGCCCGGGCGATCAGCTCCGCGTGCGCCGCCGTCGCCGAGGCGATCACCACCGCGTCCGGGGCGCTCCCGAGCAGCGCGTCCACGTCCGGCGCCGCCTCCGCCCCCAGCGCCTCCGCGACCCCGGCCGCCCGCGCGGGGTCCGCGTCCGCGACGACCAGGGACCCGACCTCCGGGTGGCGGGCCAGCACCCCCGCGTGGAAGCTCCCGATCCGTCCCGTACCGATGAGTCCGATGCGCATGGCCCCACCGTGGGGGCGCGCACACCCCCTGTCAAGGCAGGTCAGAACGGTGGACACCGTGCCTTCCCGCGCCCTCCCGCCGCCCCCGCGGTCGCCTTCCCGTCCCCCCGCGG